>JAQTMM010000056.1 GCA_028714335.1 Dehalococcoidales bacterium | reverse complement strand
TATCATGCGTGTAACTGTCGGGTCGTCAAGCGTATGGTCGGCTTTAGATGGATTCAAACCTATAAACATCAACGGCCTGCGGTAATTACTCCAAACCCGCCATAAAGCGTATCGGTGCTTGCCGTCATGGGAGAACACCGCGCCTTTAGCTATTGATAAATCAATGACTTCCGTCATCTCAATATCTCCCCCACCAGCGCCGCCGCTGTTCCGCACGGCACGCTGTTCCCTATTTGCTTGGTTATTTCCGCTACCGTCCCCTTGAATTCGTATTTGTGCTCTTCGCTGTTAAAGCTGTGAGAAGCCGCCAGTTCCGCGTTAGTCAACATGCGGAAAAGGATATCCAGTTTGTACAAAATTCCATCTATCCATACCAGCCGGCGCGGGTCTACATCTTGAATTGTCGTTGGTTCCGCTTGTTTTTGCGCCAGCCCTATATGCCGGTGGGTGGTCATGGCCGGAGCTGGTTCATTTATATCCAGCGTCCGCGGATTCGGCATATCTTTTTTGCCGTGCCCCACAGGGAATATCACCGCCTCGGCTATCGCTAATCCGGCGTTGGCTTTTGTGACAAGGGTAGGCATGGGATTATCCACCGGTCGCACGCAGTTACCTTTACTCCCCGTCTGGTCGGTCTGTACAATGACACTTTCCACTAGCCCGAACCTATCTTTGGTTGTGACGGTATCGAGCGGGTCTTCAACAGACAGGCTTTCCTTCTCGTTGGAGTAGTATTTCACCAGCTGCGGATTCATCAGCCCTAATTTGGATTTGGTGGGCTGGCATGGCATCGGCGCATCCACTTCACTGGTCTTGCTCGTGCCGTGAAAAACTACCAGCTCGGGGCGTGTTAAGGATATCGCCCCGCCCGTTGCTACCGTGGGGATGGGTTTATCCGGTGTCCTGGCAGCCGAGCATGACTGCTGCCCCATCACCATCGGCTCTATCTTCGCCTCCACCAGGTTAATCAGCTTGCGGTTTGTGATGGTTGGGACCGGGTCTTTTACATCGTGCGGGGTATTGTCAAAGCGGCTGGCGAAAGTGAACGGTTTTATTTCCGGCTGCACCAGCCCGTTACCGCCGTTCCATGACGCCGTTACCCCGTGTATCGGCTGCCCCATGTCTCTGGCCGTGGAGTGCTGGCGGTTGTTAAAGGTAAAGCCTTCCGGCCATCCGCTCCCGCCTCCGTCCGGCTCTATATCCAGCAACCGGATAAAGTAAGCCGCCAGCGCGCCGCCCTGTTTCCTGAACCCCGCTGCTATCCTCCGCCGCGTATTGACGGAAAGAGGGTGTTTTATGTATTTGGGATGGTCGAGAAGTGAACGCCCCGGATTATTCCAGTCAATGATTTCCCTGGCAGCGCGCCACTTTTTCAAACCGCTGCCGCCGTTTTTGGAGTGCGTGGGCTTAGGGAAAGTAACCGGCTTTTTATCTTTCCGGGCAATGAGAAAGAAGCGTTTGCGCGTGGTGGCGTCTCCATAATCGGCGCAGTTGAGGATGGTGTAATCGAGTTTGTATCCGCAGCGCTTTATTGCCTCAATACAGGCCTCGAAGAAGATTCCTTTCATTTCCTTTATCGGCTGGTCGTTGGCATCCACCGGGCCCCAATCCCTGAACTCCGGCACGTTCTCGATGAGTACCGTCCGCACTTCCAGCTTCGTCAGCCACATCAATATCGCCCAGGGATTCATACGGGACTGGTTATTGACCGGCTTGCCGCCTCTTGCGCGTGAAAAATGCGTGCACTCCGGGCTGGCCATGAGCAGGTCGAGATATCCTTCCGGCACCAGCTTAACCGGGTCGGCTGCCGTTATGTCTTCTATATAATGCCGGGCGGAAGGATGATTGGCCTGGTGCGTCTCGATAGCCAGCGGCCAGTGGTTAACGCAGACAAGAATCATCTCCCTGCCAAGAGTTTTAACCGCCCTCATGGCGCCGGTAGAGCTGCCGCCCGCTCCGCAAAATAAGTCCGCTATCAGTAAAGGCTTAGACATTCACCGCCTCCAATAAATCAAACAGTGTCGGCATCTGCGCCTGCCCTTCCGCTAAATTAATACGTGCTGTTTATTCCGGTTTACTATCAACTTGCAGTATTCTTCTGCTATCTCGTAACCCACCGCTTTACGCCCCAGCCCATGCCATATTTTGTAAGCTGCGCTTGAGCGGAATAAAAAGGCGTCTCCGCATAACTCCATAACGGGCCGATGTCCACGCTGTTTATTTGGTATTTATTGTCTAACGCCCATTTTTTTAATATTTTTTTCGCTTCTTTTTCGGAGAACGCTTTTACTAATTTTTCCATTTCTCCCCCCGGTGGGGCCGGGGTGTAGCTTTTGGGTTAGTCCAACCCCCTTAAAAGTTCACCCCAGCCCCTTTTCTATGCCTGAACCAAACCGAGTTCAGGTCTACACATAGCTGGCTGTCCTGCCGGTTATCGCCTAAATATTGCGTTAACTGCTCGGATTGGTTCTTTATCCCCAGCTTTTCGTAAATATTGGCGCGGTGTACTTCCACCGTCCTTTTGCTGATTTCCAGTTTGTCTGCCATTTCCTGGTTGCTTTTGCCGGCGGTAACCATCTCCAGCACTTCGCGCTCCCGCGGCGTCAAGGCGCTCCGGTCTTTCAGCCGGATATGGTTCTTTGCCAGTATTTCATCCACCTTTTTCGCGTATTCAACAATGTTGCCGTTAAACCGTTCGCTGCATATCACCGTTTCGTCCGCGTCCACCGCCACCGTAATCTCCGCTATTGCCCTTGCTACCTCTGCTCTCATTAGTGACCTCCCTTATTTCCTTTATAAGTACTGCCTATATTGATTGGCAAAAAAATATCAAAGTAATTTGGATACCGCCGCTTTTTTCAGCATCCGCAGCTCCGCCCCGGTGCTGTACTTCGCTTTCATCCGCAGCACCCGTATAACCTCTTCCCGCGTGGGCTCCCTCATCAGCTGCCACACCCCCCGCGCCTGCCTTACATCGCCCAATCCGTTATCGAATACATGGCACGCTATCAACTCCGATAGTTCGTCCGGGCAGCTTTCCAGCCGGCTTAGCATTGACCGCACCACGTCAATGAATTCTTCCCTCGTGTAATGCGGAAACTTGGGATGGAACGCAAACCGGCTCAAGAATTCCGGCGGCATCTTTTTCGAGCTGTTGCAGGCCGCTATCACCATTGTCCCCAGCTTTAACCCGCGCGTGTTGCCGCTCTTCGTCTCGATTATTTCCCCCGCCTCCATCAGCCCCAGCGTCAGCGAGAAAACATCGTGCCTCATTTTATCCGCCTCATCCATGAGCAGGATTGCCGGTTTTTTCTCGAATAATGCGTCCGATAGTCCGCGCCCTGATGTCCGCGACCCGAAGGCCATGTACGCATTGGGGACGATGTTGCGCACCGCGTCCAGGAAAAGCGATTTCGCGCACGCCGGAGGCCCTTCCATCAGGAAATGTATCCGCTTGCGCGCCTCGATGGCGTAAGCGAGCGTCTCTTTTATGTCTTCGAAGCCCACGATGAGGGACATCGCTTCGATGATTTCAATAGCCGATACGCGCGGATACACTTCATTATCCATGGCCGCCGCCTTCCGCCCCTTTTCCGTCAGTTTGTAAAGCGCCGGTCCGTATTGATTGACCCCCACTTTTGATGAATGAGACCTGCACTCTATGAACTCCATGCCGAGCAAACTGTTAATCTGCTGCCGGGACGCCCCCACGTTAGCGGCTTCCCACGCCCGCATGACGTATTTAGACTCGAACTTTATTGCGTTATTGAGTATTTCCGCGTCTGTGTTAGCCATTAAGATTCCCTAATTCAAAATTTAGTCGCGCGGGTCTGTCGCTTTATGCCGTTTCACCTTGCCGTACTTTATCGTCTTGATGAATTCCTGTTTTTGCTGCGCGTTAAGCGCTTTGAATTCCGTGACCTGGTAAAACTCTTTCAGGTGGTCCTGCAGTTCGTACGTGTTGTACCTCTGCTGTGTCGCCGCGTCCGTCAACTGCTGTTCGATTTCGTCTATCGAATTCCGCTTATCCGCCATGGCCGCCTTTTGCTGGCTTCCGCTCGGCATCTTCTCCCAGTCTTTATCCGGCTCCGCCACCGTCTTTACCGCCGGGGATGGTGCCTTGGGCTGTTCTATACTCTTTTGTGGGGATTGCTTCACCTGCCCGCCCTTCAACCACCGGTAAAACTTTTCCGCCCTGGCGATGATTCTTTCATCATCCGCTTTTTCAAATCCGGCAGGTACAATTTTTTCAGTTTCCACCGCCTGCATCAGCGCTGTGTTCCTGAACTTCGCGTCAATCTCCAACTGTACCGTCTCGGTTGATTTACCGTAGCCGCCGCCCCCGCCCTTCTTCTTCACGCTCACCGGCTCCCCGTTATCGTAGGCCTGGACGATTGAATAACTCATCCTTTCGTTATCCCGTACCCGCTCTTCCACGTCCGCGTAAAACCGGCCGCCCTTCGCCAGGCCGGATACAAACGCCTTTATGCTGTCGCTGAATATCGCCATCTCCAGCATCTTCCCGTACAGCGGGTCGTCATGCGCCAGCGATAGGTTCTTAACCGTCACCCGGTCGAGGTACGGCCTCGGGTCGCGGCTGCCGTATTGCGCCGCGTCTTTGGTATAATTGACTATCTCAAGCTGCTGTTTACCGTAAACTTTATTTTCCATCGCTTGCCTCCGTATCGTCAGGGATAAATGTATAGGTGCCGGTGTTGTCTTTGTTGCTTAATGTAGTTAGCTGCCCCAATGAGGTAAAGGAAGCGGGGCCGTCAACGTGAACCCCTTTTCTCCTCAACGCCTTCAATATGGCATCGGCAGTTTTATCAACGGCTTCTACCACATGGTTAGATGTAAAATGACCATCGGCGGGAATAGATTTAACTATAATGTTGTTCCTGATTTTGTCCCACTCCGGAGGCCTCCACTTTTTAACTTGCCTCTGTTCTTCTTCTTGGGCTTCTATTTCTGCGGCGGCGGCTTCATTTTGCGCTTGCGCTTCGGCTTCAGCGGCGTGAGCGGCCATATCATCTTCTTCTTCCGCCCGCGCCTGCATAGCTTCGAACTCTGCGTAACCGGGGTCAAAATCACTGTAACCGTAGCTCATAAACCCTCCGCCTTCGCTTTGGCCATCGCCTCCTGCCACTTCGGGCATATTTCGCAGGACCCGTCCCAGTTGCAAGCCGCCCCTTTCAGGTCGAGGAAGCACCCCTTCCCCGCCAGTTTAAGAAGCTCCGCCGTCTTTAGTAACTGCTCGACTGTTTTACCCTGAAAATAAGCGATTGTTCCGTTTTCCCTCTCTAATGCCTGGACAATGTCATCCTGCAATTCCTTCTTGGTCTTTATGTCCAGCAGTTTACAAATGTCTTTTATTTTGCCCGTGATTATAAAATTCATCTCTCTGCCTCTTTTTTACCTTGATTTTTTGTCCCAAATGTGCCTATAATCTGGTATCTCTCTACTTCTTTACCTCCGGTGGGGGAACCTGGTAGCTGCGGACTTCCCGGTTCCCCGCTTTTATTTTCTAAACTGTTCGACCTTCCACAGCTTCGCATTAGCCCCTTCAAACTCTTTATGCCGTTGGGAATCATTCCTCCTTCAATATTTTTTACGTTCTCCGGGACGTTTGCTCTCCTTAATCGTTCCGCCAGGTCAACCCTCGGCCGCCCGCCGCTCCGCCCCATTTCCGCCATCCCCGCCGCACCCGCGTCTGCGTACCGCTTCTCTCCACCCTTCCGCCCTGCCGCTTGTAGCTTTAACCTGGTGGATTCGCTAATCATTCTCCAGCTCTATTCCGTAAGATTCGCACAACTGTTCAAGCTGTTCGTTCGTCTTCACCACCAATGCCCTTTTAACGGCGGCCTGGTCTTTCGGGCTGGAACGGGCAATCCTTTCGATTATCTTCCGCTCCATCTCTTTTCGGCGCAGGTTTTTCATGCGGTAGCCCTCTCTCTCTCGAACGCAAGCTGATACTCCGCGTAATTTATGGGGTCTTTCAGGCATTCGGGGCAGATACGCGCCCCCGCCGGCAGTTTGTTCCCGTCATGCTGGAATTTGTTTGAACATTTACGGCACTTGTAATTGCGCCTCCGCCCCGCCCATCCTTCTATTCTTTCGCGACTGCGGCAGTTGTTGTACATCTCTCTTTACCTCCGGTCTGTTTTTTCTATATAGCAGGCTGCGGCGCCTGCGCTTGCTTTTCTTTCCAAGCCTTGTAATCGCGGTGTATTACCATCGTTACCGCGCTCTCACCCATCTTGAACATCCGCGCTATGGAAATCAGCTTGTAATTACCGCTGTCCCACAGCCGCAGTATTTTTTCGTTCCTCTCCACTATCTTTTTGTTCCGCCTCTTGAACCTCTTACCCATGTTTTCCACCTCACTATGTTTTATTGATTCTCACTTATTATAATAAGTAAATCCTTATTTGTCAAGCATTTAGTAATATTTATTTTTGTACTATATGAATCACTGATAATAAGGGTTTTCACCCAGCGTATTTGAATATTTACTATATCGCAATAATTATCAGACGAATTAGAATAGAAGGTATGAATTTTGGAGAGAAAGTAAAACTATTAAGAGAGAAAAAAGGGTTAAGTCCAGAACGTCTGGCAATGTTTACAACTAGCGAAAAAGACCCGGATGGTCTAACTGGAGGTTATATTAGAAAAATAGAATCTGGTGCGGTTAAATCTCCAACCCTGGACACTGCAAATGCTTTAGCGCGTGGATTGGGTGTGCCTGTGTCTGCACTGATTGATACCGAAGAATTACCGGATAAGATTGTAAAAGATATGGGCTCACTAGCTATTAAATCATTTATAGAAAATGAATATCCTGGACTTGATAACGAAGAAAAGGAATGGGTTAAACGTTCTATTCAGATGGTTAGGGAACGTCACAAAGAAAAATACCAGGTAGAGAAAAGGAAATGAAATATTTATTTGTCCTCTTATTACCAATACTATTTTTATGCTCCTGCGCACAGCAAACCACGGCAACCTTTCCTCCCCCGGAAGGCTTTTCAAGCTGGGAGGAATATAATCGTCTACATTTAAGTACACCTACTAATGCCATTAATGAAAATTCACTTAAATATATCCAAAACAAAATTAGTAATAGGTTGTGGACTAGAATTGATATTAAAAGCATCGGTCATATTGACTACCCTGCTGATTTCCTTGAAATACAATCGGATGAATATAGAAATATTGCTAAAGAATACAACTCGGGTTTAGATTTTAGTAAGTCAGATTTTGTACTACAACAGACTGGTTTAAATGAGTTATCACCATCAGCTTTATTTAAATATAGAAGAGTAATGTTTTGGACTTATTATTTAGATAAAGGTGAAGAAGTGCTTCGTCCATATGTAAATTATAAGTTGAGCAAATCAGAATTATTAGAATTAGAAAATAGATTTAATGAATCGGCATTAAAAGATTTTGAAAACATTAAATCTATGGGGTTGGGTGATTTTAAGTTAGTAGGTAATGACTCTATTGAAGTGCTGAACGTAAACGGTATGTTCCCAGTGGTATACAGTTATGGACGGCAACTAAATGATGAACCCGTGGTAAAAGTAAAAATGTATATGTTCCCAAATTACGACAAGATACATTATTTAAGTTTTTCTAATAGACTCATTGATGAAAATGAATGTCAGCCTGTTTTTGATGATATTCTTGATAGTTTCTTTTTGTATCTAACACCACCTGATTTGGATTAACATGGAGAATGTAACTAATGGGCTGTATCATGTGGGGTCTATATATAATAGGTTTCTTTGCCATACCCGCTTTATTGTCTTTTTTTAGTAATATGCTAATCGGTAAATTTTGGCCCGGTATCTTTTTAGGTCTTATGATAGATATCTTTGTTTTCCGCGCTTTCGTAGGTTATTTGAGAAGGCGTAAGGGTATATGAGATACCGCCGCCGCTTCCATTCCTGGCGCTGGATCCTCTGGGATTTGGTCTTTGACCCTAAACCTCCCCAACCCATAGACTGGCCGGGTGTGTGGGCTAAAATAAAAAATATTTTTAAAAGGAGGCCGGCTTCCCCGTCTTAGCTCCGGCCAGCTTTTACCCCCTCACGCTTTACACGCAGGGGGTCATTGGTTCGAGTCCATTACCGCCCACTTTGAAGCTAAAAATCGTTGGGAAGCTGAATTTATATGGTTTTAGACCACCTGCTTAATGCCCGTTCCCACGCTCGTCTAGCTACGTCTGTTGACTCCCTGCTATCGGATAAATCCCTCCCCAAACCGGTCCGTAATTACCTCATTTCCTGTAAGGTGGAGGGGAAATCGCCCCGCACCGTGGAGGTCTATTACATGGTGCTTTCACGCCTGTCTAAAATTTTTTCATTCTCCGTTTCTCCCACCGCCCAGGATATCCGCCTCTTTATCCTTTCCCTGCAAAATTCCAACCTTAAACCGGCCACCGTCCACATCTACTACCGCTCTCTCAAAACTTTCTTTAACTGGCTGGTGAATGAAGGGCTGCTCGATAAAAACCCTATGGCGAATATCCGGCCGCCGAAGCTCCCGCGCCTCGTTATCATGCCCTACACCGTTCAGGACATCGCCAACCTGTTAAAGCTTTGCTCCGGCCACTCATTCATGGATATCCGCAACCGCGCCATCTTCCTTATGTTCCTTGATACCGGCGTGCGCCTGGAGGAAATGTCCGGCGTCGCTCTGGACGATATTGATTTCGATGCTGAAACTATCCGTATCATGGGTAAGGGCCGTAAAGGCCGTATGGTGCGCATCGGTATTGAAACGCAAAAGGCCATGCTTAAATACGCTATCCTGCGCCGGGACGATGATTTTAAGGCGTTCTGGCTTACGGAAGAACACCGCCCCCTCACCCGGGAAGGCGTTAAGGTCCTCGTGCGCCGCTATTGCCATGCCGCGGTCGTTTCCGGCGCCCGCGCTTCCGCCCATACCTTCCGCCATACCTGCGCTATCAACTGCCTGCGCAACGGCATGTCCGTCTTTGAACTTCAAATCATGCTTGGTCATTCATCGCTGGAAATGACCCGCCGCTACGTTTCCACGCTTGGAGCGGAAGATATGCTCAAAGCCCACCGTAAAGCAAGCCCCGTAGATAATTTTCTCAAATAAAAAACCATGCCCCCGGTCTCCCGGGGGCATCACTTCCTTTATTTATAATATATACTTAGCCGCTACTTAATCCTTCCATCCGGCCACCTCTTCCTGTACCGCCTGGATGATTCGGTTGACGAGCGAACCTATCCGCCCGCCCCATTTCCGGATGATTTCCCACCACGCTATAATCTTAATCCACATGCTGCCTCCTTTATAACCGGCGGCTTTTCCGTCCCCGGCTTTGCGCATTTCCCCGCGAATATCCTTACCGCCCAATAAAAATACCAGGCGCGTATTTTCCCCATGCCGTCTTCCCTGCATATCCGCCTCAACTCTTTGTCGGCCAGCTCCCGGAACGCGTAATGTAGCCGCCCCAGCCTCATCAACTGGTAAAGCGCGTCATGCGCCAGGCTTGCCCTCATCGTGCACGGCGTATCAATGGCGGGACCGCTTGCACCGTCCCACGCATAACCCTTTTTCACCGTCAGCCTGCCGCCCGCCGTCAGCCGTATATAGTCCGTCTCGATGTTACCGGCGGGGGAAAATTCAAGCTGGAACGCGCACTCTTCCTGCACCTGGTACTTCCAGCCTTTTAATACTATGTATTTCATCGCGCTAAAAAGAACCTCACATCATTGCCCTGCCACCCTTCCAGGCAGCGGGATATCTTTTTGTTCTGCGGCTCTATCCACCAGAACGTCTCCCGGTCATCGAAGAAGAAGTTAAGGGCGTGTACGTTCGTCCATGCCAGGCCCGCGAATTTCCCGTATAGCTCCGCCGCGAAGTCATCGCAGTCATGAATATCCGTTGCGTATTTTATGGCGCTTACCTCTTCGAGTTCGCAGCAGTTTATAACCGCGTCTTTGGTGTATTTTTTAATGCCGGCGTCCGGCAGATATATCTCCGCCCCGCCGTCTCCCATCCCTTCGAGGATATCGAGTAATATTGAGGATGCCGTGTAAATGTCAATGAATCCGGCCGGAGATATAAACTCCGGCTTTTCCTTTTTAAATAGCCCGGTTATAATTTTCCAACACATCTTAATCCCCCAGTAACTTTACCAGTCCCGCCGTGCTTAATCCTAAAGCCCCGCTCCCGAGTAAAAAGAAAAATATAGTTATAACCCTGTTTTTGAATTTGTAATACTCTTTGGCGCGGAACTCCTGGTCTGACTCTTTGTGCTCCTCGAACTCCTGGCACAATCCTTTATGGCCGTTGCCGCCGAGCAGTACTGCGTGCATCTCCGTAATCATGTCATGGTCTGTTTTTTCGCCCATGTCCCACCCGCTTTCTTACGTGCTCTCCAGCCATTCCCCTATGCCTTGAGGCGCTGTGACTTTGTAATACCAGTTGTTGGGGACTATCAGTGTAATCATTTGCGTCATCGCTTCATTTGATATT
>JAQTMM010000055.1 GCA_028714335.1 Dehalococcoidales bacterium | reverse complement strand
GTGCCGATATAGCGGCTTCATTATAGTGTTTTTCCAGCACGTATTCCGTCAGGCGGCAGTGCTCCCGCCACAGGTTAAAATCAAGCGTTTTGCCCCGCGCCGCCAGGTGGTCCGCCAGGCACAGGTATAGTAAATCGATGCCCGCCTCGCCGGTAGCGCGGAAGTAGCGGTAGATTGCGCGGTTGGTGGGCAAGCCCTCGTTGCTCATCTGGGTAGGGCGGAGGTGGTACTTAATTAAAAGCGCAACCAGCTGTATCTCGCGGTTGCTGAATCTCAATCGTTCCATGATGGAGGCGGCGGTTTCCGCCCCGATGTCCGCATGCCCCAGGAAACGCGTTCTGTCGCCCTCGATGGTCTTGGTCTGCGGCTTGGCGATGTCATGTAGCAGCGCCGCCAGCTTTAACATAGACCTGGCCGTGCTGCCGTTGCTTATTTCCCGGTTGAAGTGCTTTTGCAGCCTGTCCGGCCACGGTACGGCTTCGAGAACTTTTTTACCGGCGTACTCCAGCGGCGATTCATGTAAAACGAATTCCACCGCCGCCACGGTCTGCATCGAATGGTCAAAAACGTCCCATACATGTTCGACGGGCTGTTCCACGCCTTTGGTTCCGGCAAGCTCCGGTATTAAAGCAGTGAGTAGCTTAAGTTTATCTAAATAAAAAAGCTGTTGCCCCGCTCCGCTTAAATCGAGCAGGCGCAATAGTTCCTCGCGGACTCTTTCACCGGCAACACCGGCTATAAGTGTATTATCTCTAACGATGAGTTTCTCCGTAGATTTTTCAATATTGAAGCCAAGTTCCGCGGCAAGGCGCACGGCGCGTAAAAGCCTCACGGAGTCGTCTTTAAAGGCTTTATTGCTGACGGCTCTGATGATACGGTGGCGCAGGTCGCCCTGGCCGTGGAAAGGGTCAATAATGTTTTGGGGAGTAAAATCGGCGCCCAGTTCCAGCGCCATAGCGTCTATGGTAAAATCGCGCCGGGCTAAATCCTGTTGGATATCGCCTTGCAGCGCGGAGAAGTCAATGTGCCAATCGGTATCGGGTAAAATGACTCTGCCTATTTGGTTAACATCGTCGAGGGTGATGTATTTGCCGTCTAGAGATTCTGCAACGTCAACGGCAACGGTTAACGCATCGCCGTCAACGGCAAGATCAATATCGGCCGTATCACGTCCCAACAGCGTATCACGAATGAAGCCGCCGACGATGTAAGCGGGGAGATGTCTCTTGGCGAGCAGTCGGCTGAGTTCATTTAAAAGCCGGGAAGCGGCGGGCTCGATAGCCAATTTTTTCTCTTCCATTACGAGTGAAGGCATCTGTTAAACTATACTCTCCCGCATTGAATTTATCAAGTGTAAACCTGCGTCAAGCGGGGATGTTAAAGATTACTTAACAATCGGTTATTTTTATTTATCGGCGGCTTTGCGGTGCACCCATGCGGCACGGTCGGCAACGTCGCGGTCGTGGAAAAAGCGGTTAAAGAGGACCTGCGCCATGCCGGTTTTAGGCTTTTCGGTAGAAGCCTGAGCGGTCAGCCGCTTGATGACGGCAACCACCAGTATCCCCACGTATCCCAGTATCATCAGCCATGGTTCTTTAACGACGGTGCTGGCAATGGGCATGGCGATTAACGCTAAAAGCACCGGCACCGGAGTGCGGCGGAAGTATATAAGAGAGCCTATCCCCACGGCGCCGCAGGCAATCAGCGGCCAGAAAGTGATATCGCCGCGGTTGATGATGGGCATAAAGATGGTTAATCCTAGAGTTGTGGCAATGCCCCGCCCTCCGTGAAAACGGAGGAACACCGGCCAGTTGTGGCCGATAATCGCGCCGATGGCGGCTAAGAACTGCAGGCCGGGTTCCAGCCCCCACTGCCAGGCGCAAACTGCAATGACGACGCCTTTGGACAAATCATAAATGCCAACCAAAATGCCGAGCGTCCGCGAGGTTGTCCGCCAGACGTTGCCGCCGCCCACCTGCTGCGAGCCCTGTTTGCGCAGGTCAACGCCGCGCGCTTTAGCCACGAGGAAGGACATCGGTATCGAGCCCAGTAGGTAGGCTCCTAAAAATAAAATTAAAAATTTCGCCCAGATTTCCATGCGACTCCTTTAAAATACGAGTTTAAATAATTATAATATATTTTCGTTTTAGTGTGGAGTCTTCCCCAGCGTTATCAGTTTTTCCGCCGCCTCTAAAGGCACATCCGTCCCGCCCAGCATGACCTCGTTTTTATTAATGCCGTGGTAGTCCGTGCCGCCGGTGGCAATCAGCCCGTATTTTTGCGCCAGCTCCAGGGTGGAATTGGTGACGGCGGGGGTGTTGTCTTTATAATACGCCTCGATGCCCATCAGCCCCGCCTCTTTAAGCGCTTTCGCCATCGCCTCCGGGTCTTTAACGGTGAAGGGGTGCGCCAGCACGGGGATGCCCTTAGCGCGTAATATCAGTTTCACAGCTTCCTGCGGCGTCATCTTTTCCCGCTCTACGTAGGCCGGTGCGCCGTGCCCGATGTATCTTTCAAAGGCTTCCTCGAAGGTTTTAACAAAGCGCTTTTCCAGCATCGCCTGCGCCACATGAGGCCGCCCGATAGAGCCGTCGCCGGCGATTTCCTGCACGCGAGACCATTCGATTTTGGCGCCCAGTTCATTAAGCTTTTCCACCATGCGCTTGCCCCGCCCGGTGCGCGAATCGCGGAACCTTGCCAGTTCCTTTTTAAAATCGGGGTCGTTGTAATCAATAAAGTACCCCAGGATATGGGCTTCGCCGTCGGGCAGGTCGGTGCTGATTTCCACGCCGGGGATAAGCGTCAGGTCGGGGTAGGCTTTTGCCGCTTCTAAAGCAGGAGCAACGCCCTCTATAGAGTCGTGGTCGGTAAGGGAGATAACTTTAAGCCCCTTTTCCGCGGCTTTTTTGACTAACTCCGCCGGCGTGTGTTTGCCGTCGGAGGCGGTGGAATGGAAGTGGAGGTCAACCTGACTCACTGTTCTGTCATCTCCTGCTGGATGCGCTTAATGGATTTAGCCTTACCCGTATTCTCGTCCACGTCAACCAAAACGGCGTTGAATTGGGGGTTGCCTTTACCCACGGAAAGATGGTGGGGCATTTGCGTTAAAAAGCGCTGGAGAATAGCTTCCGGGTCGTCGCCGATTATCGAGTCCGTCGGCCCCGTCATGCCGATGTCGGAAACGTAAGCGGTGCCGCCCTTTAGGATGATACTGTCAATGGTGCCTACGTGCGTATGCGTGCCCAGCACGGCGCTGACCCGTCCGTCCAAGTAACGCCCCAGCGCCACCTTTTCCGACGTCGCCTCGGCATGAAAGTCCACGATGATAACTTTAGGCTTGTTTTCTAACGTTGCCAGCAGGTTGTCCATCGCGCGGAAGGGGCAATCCAGGTTGTTCATAAAAACCCGCCCCATCAGGTTGACGACCAATACCTTGCCGTGCGTTAGATAGCCCCGCCCCGGCACCGTAGGGGGATAATTGAGGGGACGCAGTATGGGCATGTCGGCGTCCAGATAGGGGATGATTTCCTTCTGGGCGAAGATATGGTTGCCGGACGTCATTACGTCCACACCGGCGGCTAACAATTCGTTAGCGGTATCGGGTGTCAGCCCGAAGCCGCCGGCGGTGTTCTCGGCATTAGCGATGACGAGTGATATTTTGTATTGCTGGCGCAGGTCGCGCAGGTATTTA
This sequence comes from Dehalococcoidales bacterium, assembly GCA_028714335.1. Taxonomy (GTDB): domain Bacteria; phylum Chloroflexota; class Dehalococcoidia; order Dehalococcoidales; family RBG-16-60-22; genus RBG-13-51-18. The sequence goes on along the minus strand of JAQTMM010000055.1, from coordinate 6,871 downwards.
TCAACGACCTGCCGTCCCGGTTTGCCAACAATATCACCAATTGCCAGTATGTTCATTATTTTTCACCAGTCATTGCGAGCGAAGCGTGGCAATCCCGATGATAGAAGTGACTCAATGATTGAGATTGCCGCGTCACTTCGTTCCTCGCAATGACATATTCTCTTTATTTTGCGTAGTCCACCGCCCGCGTCTCACGCAGTACGGTGACTTTAATCTGGCCCGGATAGTCCAGCGTCTCTTCAATCTTTTTGACGATGTCCCGCGCCAGTCTCATGGCGCCCAGGTCGTCAATGGATTCCGGTTTGACCAGGATACGCACCTCGCGTCCGGCCTGGATGGCGTAAGACTTGTCCACGCCCTTAAAGCTGTCGGCGATGTCCTCCAGAGCCTTGAGCCGCTTGATGTAGCTCTCCAACGATTCGCGGCGGGCGCCGGGTCTGGCGCTGCTTATGGCGTCGGCGGCGGAGGCTATATAGCCCCAGATGCTGGTATCGATAGCCTCCAGGTGGTGTTCGGCAACGCCCTTATAAACCTCGGGTGATTTATCCCACTGTTTAACAAGGTCGGCGCCGATGGCGGCATGTGTGCCTTCCACCTCGCGGTCAACGGACTTGCCGATGTCGTGCAAGAGGCCCACCTTCTTGGCGGTGTTGACGTTCGCCCCGATTTCCGAGGCAATCATGCTCGCCAGGTAAGCAACCTCGACGCTGTGATCCAAAGCGTTCTGGCCATAACTGGTGCGGTATTTCAGCCTCCCGAGCAGCCTGACAAGTTCAGGATGCAGCTGGACGGCCAATTGCTGGACGGCCTGTTCGCCGGCGGCCTGGATTTCCTGTTCGACTTCCGCCTTGGCTTTAACCGCCATTTCTTCGATGCGTGCCGGGTGAATGCGCCCGTCCTGGATCAGGCGGGTCAGGGCGACACGGGCAATCTCACGCCGCACCGGATCGAAGCTGGAGATGGTGACGGCTTCCGGTGTATCGTCGATAATCAGGTCAACGCCCGTCGCCTGTTCCAAAGCGCGTATGTTGCGCCCCTCCCTGCCGATGAGCCTGCCCTTCATTTCATCGTTAGGCAGCGGCACGGTGGACACAGTAGTTTCGGAAACTATTTCCGAGGCGCTGCGCTGTATTGCCACAGAGAGTATCTCCTGCGCTTTTTGGGAGGCATCCTCTTTGAGTTTATTTTCCCACTGGCGCAGACGGCGTGACGCCTCGCTCTGCATTTCCACTTCCATCGTGTCCAGGAGCATTTTCTTGGCTTCCTCGCTGGATAGGCTGGCAACTTGTTCCAGCTGTTTCAGTTCTTTTTCTTTGACCTCGGTAATCTCGGTTTTGGTGTCTTCGATTTCCTTTTCCTTGGTGGCCAGGTTGCGCTCGCGCTGTTCGATGGTTTCGGTCTTCCGGTCTAAAGCCTCCGATTTTTGGTTTATCCGGTTTTCCTGTTTCTGTATCTCGGTGCGGCGCTCGCGGTATTCGTTATCGGCCGTTGTCTTGATGCGTTTGCTTTCATTCTGGGCTTCATCAAGAACAGTCTTGGCTTCAGCCTTGGCGTCAAGCGATATTTTGACTGCCTTTCTCTCGGCAATACGCATCTGCCGGTCGAAAAGGACCCTGCGGAAGATGAATAGACCTATGATACCTAAGATTAAACCGATGATAAAGGAAAACGCTATAGCAATATATGTTAAAGCAGCATCCACTTCATCCCTCCTTAAAAATTATATATTTTTATTTCCTTGATACTTCCGGGGTGGCTACTTCATGCCACACCCTTTGGGTGGTTTCTTTTATAATACCGTAATTAAATCCCCGCCGCCCCAGGTAGCCGGTCAGACGCTGGCGGAAGGTCTGGTAATCATCTTTAGGTAGACGGCGCGCCCGGCTTAAAGCCGCCCGGTAAGCGCTGTCTTTCTCGTCTATCTCGCTGACCACCTGCTCGATGACGTCGTTGCTCAAGCCCTTGCGCTTTAGCTCCAGCTTGGTCATGCGGCGGCTGCGGGGGCTGAACGCGTCGCGGTTTTCCTGCCAGAACCGGGCAAAAGCGGCGTCGTCCACCAGCCCCAGTTCCTTGAGCCTGACGATGGCTTTATCGATATGCGCCTCAATGTAGCCGTGGCGCTGTAAACGCTGCCTGATTTCGGCCTCGCTGCGCTGCCGGTAGCTTAAGAACTGCAGCGCCGAATTATAGCATCGCTGGCGGCGGTCGGTTTCCGCTAAAGTCTCGCGGCGGTCTTCAGCGACTTCCACCCCAACCTTAAGTTTCTCGTTCAGGGCGGTTTCGGCCAAAAGCGCCAGCGCCGGTTTACCATCGAGGTAAACTTTAACCTGCTGCTGCCGTCCTTTAGTTTTCTTAATCGCTGTTATTTTAGCCATCCGGCTTTATACCTCAAAAAACACAAAAGGCTGAAGTCTGAACTTCAGCCTGCTTTTTACGCCTATTCGGTTGACTGCCGCTTTATTATCTATTCTTCTTCGGTTGCTGGTGTTGATATTTCGGTGTGGGCAGTGCCGGCTGAAGCTCGTATTTTCTCTTCAATTTCCTTGGCAAGGTCGGGATTCTCCTTAAGATATCCCTTTGCGCTTTCCCTGCCTTGTCCGAGGCGGGTGTCCCCGTAAGAGAAAAATGCGCCGGCTTTGTTTAATATGCCCATCTCGATACCGATATCAAGGATATTGCCCTCGCGGCTGATGCCGTGGTCGAACATAATGTCGAATTCCGCGGTGCGGAAGGGCGGGGCTACTTTATTCTTTACTACCTTAGCTTTGGCACGCATCCCAATGGCTTCGTTGCCTTGTTTGAGGGTCTCGGCGCGCCTTATTTCTATCCTGATGGAGCTGTAGAACTTCAGCGCCCTGCCGCCGGTGGTAACCTCCGGGTTGCCGAAAACGATGCCGACTTTTTCACGCAGCTGGTTGATGAAGATGACGGCGGTTCCCGCCCTGCCGATGGCGGCGGCCAGCTTTCTTAAAGCCTGCGACATCAATCGCGCCTGGAGGCCCATCTGCGGGTCTCCCATATCGCCTTCAATTTCCGCCCGTGGTACTAGTGCTGCCACGCTGTCGATGACGATGACGTCCACGGCGCTGCTGCGTACTAAAGCTTCGCAGATTTCCAACGCCTGCTCGCCGGTGTCCGGCTGGGAGATTAGTAAGTCGCCGATTTTTACACCGCAGTGGGCGGCATAAGTGGGGTCGAGGGCGTGTTCAGCGTCTATATAGGCGACCGTCCCCCCTCTTTTCTGTGCTTCAGCGATGATATGCTGGGCTAAGGTGGTTTTTCCCGAAGATTCGGGACCGAATATTTCCGTGATACGACCTCTCGGTATCCCTCCTATTCCGAGGGCGAGATCTAGAGCTAGTGAACCGGTAGGAATGGCTTCGATCGTCGGCATTGAGGCAGACTCCCCCAGTTTCATGATGGAGCCCTTGCCGAATCTTTTTTCTATCTGACCGATGGCCAGTTCCAGCGCTTTATCTTTCTCTGTGGTCATCCCTTGCCTCACCCCGATAATAGCACAACTGTTTCAACAACACAAGTATATATTAAGGTATTGATAACAAATATTTTAGCCTGACCGCCGCCCTTTTACTGCCCCAGAAAAACACGAAGTTAAAACCGATTTTGCCTGACGGGCGCAACAGGTTATAATGCTTATATAACGTAAAACGGTAACGTCAAACACGAGGAGCGTAACAGAATGAGCAGTCTTAAAGGTAAGGTCGCCCTGGTCACCGGGGCTGCCAGCAAAAGAGGCATGGGCAGAGCCATCGCCGTGCGCCTGGCAAAAGAGGGCGCCAACGTTGCGGTGTTGGATAAATTCATGGCACCTAAAAGCATTTGGCCCGGCGATGAAGGCTGGGGAGGCTTAAACGCGGTGGTGGAGGAGATTAAAGCGCAGGGCAAAGACGGGCTGGCTTTAGAGGCGGACGTTTGCAGCGGCAAAGAAGTTGACGACGCCGTAGCTAAGGCGATAGATAAGTTCGGCAAGATTGATATCCTCGTGCACTGCGGCGGTATCCGCGGCGCCATGACCACCCCCGTCACCGAACTCTCGGAAGAAGACTGGCGCGCGATAATTGATATCAACCTCACCGGCTCGTTCCTGATTTCTAAAGCCGTTGCCAAAACCATGATTCCCGACGGCGAGGGCAAGAAAATCGTCCTCATCGGCTCCAAGGCGGCAACACAGGGCTACGCCGGCAGCAGCGGCTACTGCGCCTCCAAGCACGGCGTCCTCGGCTTTGGCAGGACTCTGGCGGCGGAACTGGCAAAATATAAAATCAATGTCAACATCATCAACCCCGGCGGCTTTGAAACGAACCTAAGAGACCAGGCGATTATCGAGCGGGCTAAAACGCAGGGCATCCCGCTGGAGCAGGCCGTCGAAGAAGAATCGAAAAAAGTAGGGCCAGGCCCCAGCGTACCATTGGGAAGACTCGGCAAGCCGGAAGAAATCGCCGACCTTGTTTACTTCTTGGTTTCCGGCCAGTCGGCTTACATCACCGGTAAGGCTATAGACATTGACGGCGGCGCTTAAGAAGTTTTATGGGGAATGTATTAGACGACTTAAAAAAACAAAACAGAACCGTGCTGACGGAGATTGAAGCCAAACAGGTTATCAAGAACGCCGGTATTAAGGTCGTTGCAACACGGCTGGCTGCCTCGCAAAAGGAAGCCGTCACGTTAGCGGGTAAAATCGGTTACCCCGTTGTTTTAAAGATAGCCTCGCCGGACGTTATCCATAAGACCGACGCCGGCGGTGTTAAGGTGGGGCTTAATAACGCGGCGGATACTAAGAAGGCTTATACGGAAATTCTTAGTTCCGTCGCCAAAAAATACCCCAAAGCCAAAATCGAGGGCGTTGCTGTGCAGGCAATGGCTAAACCGGGCATCGAGGTTATCATCGGCACGTCCAAAGACCCGCAGTTCGGGCCGGTTATCATGTTCGGGCTGGGGGGTATTTTTGTGGAGGTTCTTAAAGACGTATCCTTCCGGCTGATACCCATTGAAAAGCGCGACGCCGAGGCGATGATTCAGGAAATCAAAGGCGTAGCGATGCTTAAAGGCTACCGCGGCCAGGAACCGGCTAACCTGCCCGCGCTTATCGACGTTCTATTAAAGGTATCGGCATTAGTGGAAAAAACGCCGGAAATAAAGGAACTAGACCTTAATCCGGTTTTTGCTTATAAAGATAGCGCCGTCGCCGTTGACGCGCGCATTGTGCTGGAGGAGGAATAATGAAAAAATTATTGATAGTCATTGGATTCATCGTTATTTTACTCTTACCGGCGGTCACTCTTTCCTGCGCGGCTTCTAATGTGGCAGCCTCGCTGGGGGAGGAATTTACGTTAAAGGTTGGACAGACGGCGAACGTCATTGATGAAGATTTAACGATTAATTTTGAGGCGGTTACTTCCGACAGCCGCTGCCCGACCGGAGCGCAATGCATCTGGGAAGGCGAAGCAACCTGTAATATGGTAATTACCTATCAGGGGGCGGAAACAGAAGTTGTTTTCACGCAACCCGGCAGCAGCACCGGACAAGTCACTTTCCAGCAATATACTTTCAGCTTCCAGCTGAAACCGTACCCGCAGGTAGACCAGCAGATTGATGATTGTGACTATTACCTGGATTTAACCGTCAGTAAATAGCGTGGACTATTTACGGTAGGTTTTAATGATGCCCTGTTTTTCCAGCTCGGTAATATCTTTAGCTGTGTAGCCCAGTCTCAGCAAGATTTCTTTAGTATGCTGTCCCAGCATCGGCGATGGCCCCTGCACTTTACCCGGCGTTTTCTTTAGTTTGACCGGGATGCCAATCATCTTTTGCTGGCCGCGCTGTGGGTGTTTTACCGATACCACGATATCGTTGGCAGCTAATTGCGGGTGGGCTATAACTTCATCGTAAGTCAGGCAGGGGTCGCAGCGCATTTTAGCGTCGCGGAAAATCTGCGCCCATTCCGCCCGTGTCTTTTTACTGAACGCCTCGTCCAACAGCTTGCCGACTTCCTCACGGTTCTGCAGACGCGCTTCGTCGGTGTTAAAGCGCGGGTCGTCCGCCAGTTGCTCCACCCCAACCACCTTACAGAACTTGGGCCACAGAGCGCCCGTGCCGAAGATAGTCAAAACGTCGCCATCTTTAGCGCGGAAGGGCCCGAAAGGTGGAGCTTCATAACTGCGACCCATTTTATACTGGATGTCGCCGTCGGTGAGGTATTTGGCAAAGCCGCTGAATTGCAAATAAAGCGCAGCGTCCAGATTGTTAACGGTGATTGCCTGCCCCACCCCCGTCCTCTCCCTGACGAACAAAGCGCTCATTAATGCGTAAGCCACCAGCACGCCGCCCAAGTGGTCGCAGGCGGGGATAGGCAGCATTTGCGGCGCGCCGCCCGGATAGCCCATGACGCTGACCATGCCGGACATTGCCTGGCTCCACATATCGCCGCCGGCGCGGTGGGCGGTTGGTCCTGTCTCGCCGTAGCCGGTGAAGGAGCAATAAATTATCTTAGGGTTGATTTTACAAATATCTTCGTAGCCGATGCCGAGGCGTTCCGCCACGCCGGGCCGGAAGCTCTGAATGATAATATCGGCGTCTTTAGCCAGTTTAAGGACGATTTCCTTGCCCTTTTCCGTCCGTATATCAACCGCGAGGTCTTTCTTACCGCGGTTGAACGCCATCCAGTCCGCTTTGTCCGGCATCACACCCACGGCGCTGATGTCCTGCATGTCGTCAATGCCGGCAGGCAGCCCAAGGCGCGTTACCTCCCCCTGCACCCGCTCCACCTTAATGACCTCCGCGCCCATGTCCGCCAGCATCATCCCGCCGAACGGCGCCGCCACGGCAATAGAAAAATCGAGGACCTTTATTC
>JAQTMM010000054.1 GCA_028714335.1 Dehalococcoidales bacterium | reverse complement strand
CGTCTTTGCCCATCCCGTGGAATAACTCGGCGTACATTTCCGCCACCCGCCGCGGCGTTTCTTTAATACCGTCGCGCTTTGGGTCGTCGCCAATTGCTTCTAAAAGGTCTCTAACTGCTTTTTTTATCTTTGCGTCGTCCATACTCCACCTCCTTTTACTTGCCCCACCCCAGTGCCTTTTCCACTTTTTCGATATCTCCCGGCAGTTCCATTATCTTGGGAGTTTTCTTTAATGCCGCCTCCGTGTCCTTGAGCCCGTTCCCCGTGACCACGCAGACGATTACTTTATCCGTGAATTTTCGCCCCTGGCCGGTCAGTTTGATTAAGCCCGCCAGCGGTGCTGAAGAAGCCGGTTCCCCGAAAATCCCCACTTCCGCCGCCATGATGCTCTGAGCGCTTAAAATCTCGTCGTCACTGACCATGTCAATAATGCCGCCGCTTTCATCGCGCGCCGCCTCGGCCTTTTTCCAGCTGGCCGGGTTGCCGATGCGGATGGCGGTAGCGATTGTCTCCGGCTTCTCTATAGCGTGCCCGCGTACAATCGGCGCCGCGCCTTCCGCCTGGAAGCCGTACATCTTCGGTTTCTTGGTCGCCTTGCCGGCGTCGTAATATTCCTTAAAGCCCTTCCAGTAGGCGGTGATATTCCCGGCATTGCCCACCGGCAGGAACAAATAATCCGGCGCGTCCCCAAGGACGTCGATAATTTCAAAAGAGGCTGTCTTCTGCCCCTCGATGCGGTAGGGGTTGAGGGAGTTAACTAAAGTCACCGGGTTGCGTTCGCTCAACTCGCGCACGATTTCCAGTGCTTTATCGAAGTTGCCGTCAATAGATATAATCTTGGCGCCGTAAACAATCGCCTGGGCAAGCTTGCCCATGGCAATCTTGCCGCCGGGGATAACGATGATACACTCCAGACCGCAGTAAGCGGCATAAGCCGCTGCCGAGGCGCTGGTGTTCCCCGTCGAGGCGCAGATAACCGCTTTACTCCCCTCCTCCACTGCTTTGGCGATTGCCATCACCATGCCCCGGTCCTTAAACGAACCGGTCGGGTGGCATCCCTCCAATTTAAAATAAAGCTCTTTGCAGCCGTACTTCTTCGCCAGCCTGTCGCTCCTGACCAGCGGCGTATCCCCTTCGCCAATAGAGAACAGTGGTGTTTTATTGGTGATGGGGAGGTAATTTTGGTATTGATACAGGACACCCTTTTTCATGTTAGCTACCTTCTATATCTTCTACGCGGATAAAGTTGCTGACTTCTTTAACCATTTCCAGCTTCTTTAACTCGCTTAAAGCTTTCTGCATGGCTTTTTCCTGTGCCGGATGCGTCATGATAACGATTTCCGCCGTCTTGGTTTCTTCATCGGACTCCGGTTGAATAGCCGAAGCGATGCTTATCTCGTTCTCGCCAAAGACGGTGGCGATTTGCGCCAGCACGCCGGGGCGGTCCTTTGCCGCCAGCCGGATATAAAATTGGGTGACGACTTCGTCCATCGGTTTTATCTTTTTGCCGGATATCTCTTTCCAGGTGGAAACGCTGCCGATGCCTATCGCTATCTTTCGCGCCGCCCCCACCGTGTCTGCAACAACGGCGCTGGCGGTCGGCTTTGCCCCAGCCCCCTGTCCGACGAATAATACCTTGCCCACCAGGTCTCCTTCCACGTGAACCGCGTTAAAAACGCCGTCCACTTTAGCCAGGAAGGAATCCTGCGGAATAAACACCGGGTGCACCCGAGCTTCGATGACGCCGTTGGACTGTTTGGCTATCGCCAGCAGTTTGATGGCAAAGCCCAGTTCCTTAGCGTATTTAAAGTCGCGGCTGTTCAAACGGGAAATCCCCTCGCGGTAGATGTCCTGCGGACGCACCTTGGTTTGGAAAGCCAGCGACGCCAGTATGGCTAACTTGTAGTTGGCGTCAATACCCTCGACGTCGTTTTCCGGGTTGGCTTCAGCATAGCCGAGCTGCTGCGCCCTCTTCAATACCGAGGCGAAGTCCGTACCCTCTTTAGCCATCATCGTCAGGATATAATTTGTAGTCCCGTTGATGATGGCGTAGATAGCGTTGATGTTGTTGGCCACCAGGTCATGCTTAAAGGGAGCGACTAACGGTATGCCGCCGCCAACCGATGCTTCGTACTGCAGCCCCACGCCGTGCTTATGCGCCAGCGCTAAAAGCTCGATACCGTGTTTGGCGATGACTTCTTTATTCGAGGTAACAGCGTGCTTGCCGCTGGTAAGCGCCCTCTTCAGGTAGTCCAGTGCCGGTTTCTCGCCGCCAATGGCTTCGATGACGATATCTATATCCGGCGCGTTAAAAAACTCATCGTCGTTGGTTGTAAAGAGCTGGGCGGGCATCATTTTTGCCTGCGGCCGCTCCAGGTCCTGCGGCAATACCTTAATTTTCCGCAGGATTAAAGGGCAGCCGACCATTTCCGCCAGCGCATCTGCTTTTTCGGTTAACACGCTGGCTACCTGGCCGGAAACTACTCCCAGCCCTAATAGCCCGATTCCGATACTCTTTTTCATTGCGTTGACAATGCCGATACTATTTCATCAGTAGCCTTACTAATTGCGAAGTTTAACAATTTTTCAGTAATTTCGCTCTTCACATACTCCGTTGCCGCACTATTGATACCCGCTAGCCATTCGTTATACAACTTGGAAACATAGTTATTATAATCTTCGGTTGACAGCTCTTTATCGGCTTCTTCATCTTCCACCCAGATTACCCACACCCCGCCCTGGGTGTACACTTCTTCGTCCTTTATTACTTCGCTCCATTCATCCAGCGGCGTATCTTGATTAAACGCATATTCATCAAAAATAGTGGAGATACTCTCACTTGAGGTAATTACTCCTAGTTCGCCAGGCACCGATGTTGTGGCATTGAATTGTGTGTATTCTCCGGCCAAAACTGTCGGGTCTTCCCCGTTGAGCAATTTGGTGCGGATTTCTTTCGCCAGTTCTTCGTTGCTTACCAGAAGCGCCGTCACATCTACCGACGTTTCATCCGGCCTATCATTTACCCTGATCAGCCAGTAGCCAACTTGTTTACGCACCGTTTCATCCGATACCGAGATATTTATCTCGCCGACTTTCATATCCGGCCCGGATATATACCCGTATGCGAGGGTTGAAGCTAACGAGTTTTCGAAGACATCCATGGGGTGCCAGCCGTAATCGCCCGAATTCCCTTTTGAGGTCGTGTCAACGGCATATTTTTCAACGAGCTCGGCAAAGTCGCCTCCGGCTAACAATTGCTGTTTGCATGTCTCGGCTATTGAAGCGCCTTCTACAAGCATGGCTTTTACCAGATACTGCATATCGGTTTTCGATACCTGGGAACCGAAGTATTCTTCCTGTAATTTTGTTATTATGATGGAAGCTCTAGACAGCTCGATTGAAGCATCATTTACATCAAATCCAGTCGTGGCTACATAGTCAATAGCTTCCTGGTCGGTGACAACGATGCCTAATTTTTCTGCCTCAACGCGTATTATTTCGTTTTGTTTTATCTGGTCCAATATGCTGCTGGCCATACTCGTCAGGTTTTCGGTTCCCTGAATCTTGCCGTACACCACCAGCGTGTCAATAAAGAACTGGTTACTAAAGCTTTTGTCATATACCGTCATCACTGTTGCATGAAGCGGCATGTATTCTCCGGCAAACCAGCCCCCGAGGATTATTAAAACTACTGCTAAAATAACCCCGATGCCTCCGAAGAAAACCCAACGCTGCCGGCGCTGTGCCTTTTCGTGATGCGATAGCGCGCGGCGCGACATTTCTCGCGGCTTTTTTACGTTATTTTTCTTAGCCAAGGTAATACCTCTTCCTATATATGTATTTCTTTGATTTGCTGAATACTCCTATATTTATAGCGTAACAGCCCCTCAATTTTCAAATTTTTAAGAATATCTTAACAGTTTGGCAATCTCGCCGGGTTCCGGCAATCTGCCGGTTCTCGCCCTGGAAAATACCCGCCTCCCATCTACAATAACATCAAAAATCCCATTATCACCGGGTATCAGTTCAGGTTTAACGTTAACTTCTTTGACCAGCTCGTCCGCCAGACTGACGGCTCTAGGTTCAAAGTCTCAAGGCTTGCAGTAATAAATCTCAATTTTCATTATACACCTCTTCACATAAATATTTTTACCAATAAAAAAAGCCCGGAATAAATATCCGGGCTCTGTATGTGTCTCTTTACTTTACTATTCTATGGCGTTTTCCGCGCGGAGACACAACGAGCCCTCACGGGCGTAGTAGTACCGTGATTAATAACCAGGTTCGATTGTGCCTTAAGAATAATGCCGGACAACTTAATTTTGCTCCTTGTTAAAGATAATAGGATTATATATCAGCAGCTGCTTTTGGTCAATAGAATATTATGTCCAGTAGGAAGTGGGGTTACTTTTTCCAGATGACGTGGTGCTGCCACTTTGGGGAACTCTCAGGGAAGTCGGAGCGGAAGTGCGCTCCCCGGCTTTCCTCGCGGATATCCGCCGCTTCTACCAATAGCCGCCCGGTCAAAACCAGGTTGCTTAGCTCGTAAGACGATTGGTCGGTGGGTTTGGGTAAAGAATGCTGCCACCCCGCCAGTATTCCCACCGCCTCGCTTAAGCCCCGCTTATCCCGGATAATCCCGGCGTGGTCCCAAAACAGCTGCTGCAGCGTGGTCAGGTTTGGCGGCGGCAGCACTTTAGGTATCGGCCGCTCTGCTAACGATACATATGTATCTTTAACGGTTTCGGTCTTCGGCGGTTTTTCTTTGGTTTTGCTTACCGTTCTCTCAATTATCCTCTTGCTGAACACAATCGCTTCCAGCAGCGAGTTGGACGCCAGGCGGTTGGCGCCGTGGACGCCGGTGCAGGCCGTCTCGCCGGTGGCAAATAATCCGCTGATGTTCGTCTCGCCCCAGCTGTTGGTCTTGACGCCGCCAATCATATAATGCGCCGCGGGCGCCACCGGCACCTGCGCTTTAGTGATGTCCAGTCCCCGGTCCAAACAAAAGCGGTAGATATGGGGGAAGCGCGTCGTAATCGTTTCCGGCGTCAGATGGGTAATATCAAGGTACACCCGGTCTGTGGGCGTCTTTTTCATTTCGCTTAAAATAGCCCGCGCCACGATGTCGCGCGGCGCCAGGTCGCCTTTTTCATGGTAGTCCTTCATGAACTCGCGCCCCTCGGCGTTGCGGAGGACACCGCCCTCGCCACGCACCGCTTCCGAGATTAAGAACGGCGGCACGCCGGGCATGCGCAGGGCGGTGGGGTGAAACTGGAAAAACTCCATATCCACAATCTCGGCGCCGGCGTTGAATGCCAGCGATATACCGTCGCCGGTGGCTATATTGGAATTGGTGTTGTACTTAAATAATTGCCCCGCCCCGCCGGTAGCCAGTATCAGGTAGCGGCACATAAAATTTTCGGCGGTGCCGGTACGGCAGTCTATCGCTTTGATGCCGCGGACTTTTTTCTTGTCCACGACAATTTCCACCGCCAGGAAGTTCTCGAACACTTTAATCCCCGCGTCCCTGACTTTTTTACTTAAAGCCAGTTCCACGTGCTCTCCGGTGGCATCGCCGCCGGCATGTAAAATGCGGGGGACACTGTGGGCAGCTTCCATCGTTAACGCGATTTCGCCGTCAATGGTATCAAAGGGCACGCGGTAGTGCACTAAGTCAGCAATGCGTGCCGGCCCTTCTGCCGCCAGGATATTCACCGCTTCTTCGTTGCATAGTCCGGCGCCGGCGTTAAGCGTATCCTGCACGTGCAGCGTCACCGAATCGTCCTTGCTGATAGCCGCCGCGATGCCGCCCTGGGCGTGTTTGGTGTTGCAGTCATCAATGCTGCCCTTGGTGATGACCAGCACACTGCCGTATTCTCGGGCGGAAAGGGCGGTATACAGCCCCCCTATGCCGCTCCCCACAATTATATAGTCATACTCGTTGGCTTTCATGTTTTAACTCCCGCCTGGCAGTATAGACCTTTTAATGATATTGTACTATGTAAAGTGCTTTAAGTGAAATCGTAGAAAAAATGCGTAACAAAAAAGCCCTTCCTGTTCAGAAAGGACCTGATTTGGTGCCGAGGCGGAGATTTGAACTCCGACGCGCTTACGCGCACCACCCCCTCAAGATGGCGTGTCTACCATATTCCACCACCTCGGCATGTCTAAAAATAAAAATGGCAGGGGTGGCAGGGTTCGAACCCACGACACGCGGTTTTGGAGACCGCTGCTCTACCAACTGAGCTACACCCCTGTGCCAAAGAAAATTATAAGGTATTATAACAAGGGAAAGCAAGAGTAGTACACCTGAACTCTTGTTCCCCCACCCCTTATCTGCTATAATAACTAAAACATCCGTAAAGGAGTTTAATTTGAACCTTTAAGCCAGTCCCGTGAGGCCGGCAAGGGGAATCAACCGGATTACCTTACCTCTTGCCGCCTGCCTGCGCTAAAGCTACGGTAGGCAAGAAAGCAAGAGGTTTTTTTATGCCTGAAAAAATCATCATGACCGCGGAGGATATCCGCCGCACCGTTACCCGCATCGCTCATGAAATTATTGAGCATAACAGGGATATCGGGCAGCTGCTTCTGGTGGGGCTGCATACCCGCGGCGTGCCGCTGGCCAAACGCCTTGCGCAAAACATCTCGGTAAACGAAAAAACTAAACCTATTATCGGGTCGCTGGACTTCACCCTCTACCGCGACGACGTTGATAACTCCATCATCAAAAAAGTTCAACGCACGGATATCCCTACCGATATTAATAACAAGTCCGTGGTGCTGGTGGACGACGTGCTTTACACCGGCCGCAGCGTCCGCGCCGCCATGGACGCTTTAGTAGATTTGGGCCGCCCCCGTTCCATTCAACTGGCTGTGCTTATCGACCGGGGGCACCGCGAGATGCCCATCCGCGCCGATTACGTAGGCAAGAATATCCCCTCCGCCCGGCACGAACAAATCCAGGTACGCCTTAGTGAAACCGATGGGCGAGACGAGGTGGCAATCGTCAACCTCAATGATAACAAGGAAAAGGTCCCGGCAAAAATTGGTAAGGAGAAGCTGCCATGAATTTAAAGGATAGAAACCTGGTAACCATTGACGACCTTTCCAACGGCGAAATACTCGGCCTGTTTTCACTCGCTACCGATATGTTTGACGATATGCCCGGACAACTCGACGTCTGCAAAGGCAAAATTATGGCCAGCCTCTTCTTCGAACCTAGCACCCGCACGCGCCTCTCCTTCGAAGCCGCCATGCACCGCCTGGGCGGCAGTGTAATTACCGCCTCGGACGTCGGCGCCAGTTCCCTCGCTAAAGGTGAGAGCATCTCCGACACCGCCAAAATCGTCGGCAGCTACGCCGATATTATAGTCATCCGCCACCCCTGGGAAGGGGCGGCTAAAGTAGTAGCAGACTACGCCGGCATACCGGTCATCAACGCCGGCGACGGCGGCCACCAGCATCCCACCCAAACCCTCCTCGACCTCTATACCATCATCAAAGAACGCCATGACATTAAAGGTCTTAAGATAGCCCTCTGGGGCGATTTGAAATACGGGCGCACCACTCACTCGCTCATCTTCGCCCTCGCCAGGTTTGGGGCGGACATTTTATTCTGCCCCAGCCCCGGATTAGAAGTCCCCGCGCATGTAATCGAGAAACTGGTGAACGAATACGGCGGCGAGGTGGAAAGGCTCAAGGACTCCGCCCGCACTGACGACAACCGCTTTTCCATCGACGCTATTTACACCACCCCCAATAGCCCCCACCAGCTGGCAATGATGCCCGACTTAAGCGCGCAGGTGGAGCTAAAGGACGGCGTGGACGCGCTTTACGTCACCCGCCCCCAGAAAGAGCGCTTCACCGATAAAGAGCAGGGACAAAATTTAAAAGCCAAGTACCCGGTGGTCAACAAAAAACTCCTGCAGGATAAAGTCTTCCGTAAGACAATGGTCATGCACCCCCTGCCCCGCGTTGACGAGCTGGCGTATGATATTGACGCCGATGAACGCAGCATGTACTTTAAACAGGCCGCCCGCGGCGTGCCGGTGAGGATGGCTTTACTGGCGGCTCTGCTCGGCGCCAAAGAAATCAACGTGCCGGATGTTGAATCCCCGAAGCCTCCTGTCTACCACGAGTACCAGCAGGAGCCGCGCCCCACCTGCTCCAACCCCCGCTGTGTCTCCATCCAGCCGACGGAAACGCCGTACCTTAAGCCGGAGTACAAGATAGTCAACACCGAACCCCTGACACTGCGCTGCGTCTACTGCGAGCACGGCTTCGAGCCCAAGTTCGTCGCCAGCACCGATTGGCACGAGCATAAACTGGACACCAAGAAATACCACAGCGCCGACAGCCACTGGGCTAAGTTCATCCACCCGGAAAACCTGATTGTCTTTAACTCGGAGGAGGAAGCCCAGTCCCTCGGCTTTAAGCCCAGTCAATTTGTTGGAGGCCGCCACTAATGTCTGATTCTCTACTTATCAAAGGCGGGCGCATTATCGACCCCGCCCAGGATATTGATAAAACCGCCGACCTGTTGATTAAAGAAGGTAAAATTCTCTGGCTGGGTGAGGGCAAACCCCCGGTGGACGATTACGCAGTGCTTGACGTTTCGGGGTTGATTGTCTGCCCCGGCTTTATAGATTTGCACTGCCACCTCCGCCAGCCCGGCGATGAAGCCAAGGAAACTATAGCCTCCGGCACCTGGGCGGCGGCGCGGGGAGGCTTTACTACCGTTTGCTGTATGCCCAACACCAACCCCCCGCTGGATAACGCCGATATGCTTAATTACGTCAGGACCGTCGCCGCGCGGGAGGGCCTCATCCGCGTCTTCCCCATCGGCTGCGTGTCCGTCGGGCGCAGAGGAGAAGAGCTTGCCGACCTTAACGATATGGAGATGAACGGCGCGGTGGCTTACAGCGACGACGGCTCGCCGGTCAGTAGCCCGGAAGTTATGCGCCGCGCTTTAGAGTACTCCCGCGACTTCAGTCGCCCGATTATCAACCACTGCGAAGATTTGACCATTAACAAGGGCGGCCAAGTCAACGAGGGTGTGGTGTCTTTAGAGATGGGGCTGCCCGGTATTCCCCCCGCCGCCGAAGAAGCCATGGTCAAGCGGGATTTAGAGCTGGCAAAGGAAACCGGCGGCCATATCCACATCGCGCACGTTAGCACTGAAGGCTCGGTAGACCTTATCCGCGCCGCTAAAGAGGACGGCGTCCACGTCACCGCCGAGGTCACTCCCCACCACCTTACCCTCACCGAGGAAGACGTTTTGACCTACGGCACTTTAGCCAAGGTCGCCCCGCCGTTAAGAACTAAAAAAGATACCATCGCTCTGCTGCGGGCTTTGAACGACAGCGTTATTGATATCGTCGCCACCGACCACGCGCCGCACACCAAAGAAGATAAAGCCGCTATCTTTAGTAAAGCCGCCTTCGGCATCAGCGGCTTTGAGACGGCGCTGGGGTCTCTGGCGGGGCTTATTTTAAAAAGCGAATTGTCTTTGAACAACATGATTGCCGCCCTGACGATGGGCCCGGCGCACGTGTTGGGTTACGCCAAGCTGGGCACTTTAGAGACCGGCGCTCCGGCGGACGTTTGCATCTTCGACCTGCATAAGGAGTGGACGGTTGACGTCGATAAGTTCGCCAGCAAGGGCAAGAACACCCCGCTTAATGGCCGGACGCTTAAGGGCAAGGTCATGTCCACCATCTACATCGGCCGACCCGTTTACATGGACGAATCTTTAAAGATAGAGTAAAGGGTATGAAAAAAAGAAGAACCAATGTATCTTCTTCCAATCCTCCATTATTAAAAACCATTATTATCGTATGTCTTACGGTGGGATTATTGGTGGGGATTTCAGCGCTGAGTAATATCTGGCATATGGAACCGGAGTTCGTAATTCCCGACGCCCCGGCTAATACCCTGACAGTTAATGAAAAACATATGTGGCAGCTGAATCTCAACGATGACTTGCTTAATAACAGTTACGAGCAAGCTTATTACCTGGTTACCCAGGAAATGCCGGATGCTAAACTGTGTGAATTTGATATTGACGTTTTCCCCTATTCCCGCGTATCCAAGGTCAGGCTGACTTATTGTTTTTACTCGGAATCAGCCGATAGAGAGATTGATTATTTTTTCAATGATAGGCTGGAGATAACGCTGGAGAGAGATATAACGGGCGTCGCCATTGTGAACCGCTCGACCTTTGATACGCCCCCCTGGATTGCCACCAAGGGGTGGCTGCAGCCCATTAAAATCGCCTGCGAAAAAACTGGCTCTCTTGACCCCAGTTATGCCACGGGTTATCTTGTATGGGTGGTCAACTCGCCGGAACTCACCTGGAACATCAACATCAATGATAGCGTTAACTGGCATTGGAGCCTATTCAAGTGGAACGGCCGGGGCGACCCCGTCTTCGTTAAGAAGTTTGGTGAAGACGTAACAATAAGTCACCTGTTATACTATCCATAGAAAAAAAATGGAGTTCTTAATGCACCAAATAAAGTCTAAAATCCTCTCCGCCATCGAGGCCATAAAAAACGTCTACCTCTTTAAACTGCACGCGCCCAAAATCGCTAAAGACGCCAAACCCGGCCAGTTCGTGATGGTGCGCTGCGCCAAAGAGACCATTTTACCCCGCCCCTTCAGCATCCACAGCGTTGACGGCTCGGATATTTCTCTGCTCATTAATGTGGTGGGCAAAGGCACCGCCTGGCTCGCCGAAAAGAAAAAGGGCGACTCGTTAGATATCTTCGGGCCGCTGGGCAACGGCTTTAACGTCCGCCCCGATTCCCAGAACCTCCTGCTGGTGGCGGGGGGTATGGGCATTGCGCCCCTGCGCTTTTTAGCGGAGTCCGCCGCGGAGTCGGGCAAGACCGTTACCATCATCAACGGCGCGCAGTCGCAGGACTGCCTTAT
>JAQTMM010000053.1 GCA_028714335.1 Dehalococcoidales bacterium | reverse complement strand
AGGCAAGCGCGATGGCCAACGACCTTACTTATACGGTTAATCAGGCGACAATTTCCGTCATCCAGGGGGACATCACCCACCAGACGACCGACGCAATTGTGAACGCGGCGAACTCCAGCTTGATGGGGGGCGGCGGGGTGGACGGGGCGATTCACCGCGCCGGCGGGAGCACCATACTGGAGGAGTGCATCCAGATTGTAGCCAAGCAGGGGCAGCTGCCGACGGGCAAAGCCGTCATCACCACCGGCGGCAATATGCAGGCTAAACACGTGATTCATACGGTGGGGCCGATATGGCGCGGGGGACACCAGAACGAGGCGGAACTGCTCGCCAGCGCGTACCGAGAGAGCCTAAAACTGGCGGCGGCGAACAAACTTAAAAGCGTCTCCTTCCCTTCCATAAGTACCGGGGCTTACGGTTATCCGGTTAAGGAAGCGGCGGCGATAGCGCTTAAAGAGGCGGCGGATTACCTCGGTAAAGCGTCGTCGGTCAAAGAGGTGGTTTTTGTGCTGTTCGACCCGCACACGTATGAGGCATTTGCTAATGCGCTGGGGGATTTGGGGAAATAAAAAAAATCCCTCTCCTGTCTCCCCCGTATAAAGTATGGGCAGGCTTTTTTGCCAAGAGAGACGTCAATACCCCAAAAACGTACAAGGCATTTTATGGATTCCAGCCTACGCTAGAATGACATTTTGGATATTCGGTATGCGGAGTGATAGCGGGTAAAATCACTTTATAAAAGCCTTGAAACTACAGGTATAGAATAATATGCTATATATATACATTAACATGGGAGATCAAACCAAATGCTTGTTGTAATGAAGAATGACGCCACCGAAGAACAGGTGGCGAACGTTATTAAAGAAATTGAGAAAATGGGGTTCCGGGGCGTGCCGATGCCCGGCGCTCTAAGGACGGCGGTCTGCATCCTCGGGAACAAGGGGTCAATAGACGCGGGGCAACTGCTGGCAATCGATGGGGTGAAGGAAGCGATACCGGTCACCAAGCCTTATAAACTGGTCAGCCGCGAGACGCACTCCGACACCACGGTGATTAACATAAGCGGGGTGAAAATAGGGGGCGGCGAACCGGTAGTGATGGCGGGGCCCTGCGCCGTGGAGAGTGAAGAGCAGGCGATAACCATCGGGAACATCGTGAAAAAGCACGGTGCCAAGGTATTCCGGGGCGGGGCTTTTAAGCCGAGGACTTCGCCTTACAGCTTCCAGGGGCTGGGGGAAAAGGGGCTAAAGATACTGGACAAGGTACGCCAGGAAACAGGCCTACTGATTATCACCGAGGCGACGGACACGAACAATCTGCCCCTGGTGGAAAAGCACACCGACATTATACAAATCGGGGCGCGTAATATGCAGAACTATTCGCTGTTGAGGATGGCGGGGCAATCTAAAAAACCAGTCCTCTTAAAGCGCGGGATGGCGGCGACGATTGAGGAGTGGCTGATGGCGGCGGAGTATATTATGAGCGAGGGGAACTCCAAGGTGATGCTGTGCGAGCGGGGCATCCGCACCTTTGCCGACAACACGAGAAACACACTCGACTTAAGCGCGATACCGGCAATTAAAGAAGCCAGCCACCTGCCGATTATTATCGACCCATCGCACGCGGCGGGACGGCGGGATTATGTGATATCATTATCGCGGGGGGCGATAGCGGTGGGGGCGGACGGGCTTATCGTGGAGGTGCATAACGACCCGGCGCACGCGATGTCCGACGGAATGCAGTCGCTCTATCCGCAGCAGTTCGAGCAATTGATGAAAGAAATAATGAAACTTAAGGAATATTTGTAGAAAACGACCTCTTTCCCCAAACCCTTTTTTCCGCACATTATCCGGGCCGCGGCAAAGGGGAGGAGTTAAAATAAGAGAGACAAATATTTTAAAAGGAGGCTTTAATGAGTAAATACCCTGTAGACATCAAGGGCGAC
This sequence comes from Dehalococcoidales bacterium, assembly GCA_028714335.1. Lineage (GTDB taxonomy): Bacteria > Chloroflexota > Dehalococcoidia > Dehalococcoidales > RBG-16-60-22 > RBG-13-51-18. The sequence continues at coordinate 9,222 of JAQTMM010000053.1, read as the reverse complement.
CTTTCTAAACCGCCACACGGCGCCTGGTTCCTGATTAAGTGGCTGCTAATGATTCCTCATCTCTTCTGCCTGTGTTTCCTATCGATTGCATTCATCTTTGTGTGCATCATCGCTTTCTTCTCCATCCTGTTCAGCGGCAAGTACCCGGAGGGGCTGTTCAAGTTCAACACCGGCGTGCTGCGCTGGTACTGGCGCGTTTCATTCTACAGCTACGGGGCGCTGGCGACGGACAAGTATCCGCCATTCAGCCTGCAGCCGGACAAGGATTTCCCAGCCGACATTACAATACAGTATCCCAAAAAATTATCGAACGGTCTGGTGCTGGTGAAGTGGTGGCTGCTGGCGATTCCGCACTACTGCGTCATCGGGGCTTTTTCCGGCAGTTGGGGGAGGGGCGGTTTGAACCTGATTTCTGTGCTGTCCGTCTTTGCGGCGATAGTGGTGCTGTTTAAAGACAAGTATCCAACAGATTTCTTCAAGCTGGTAATGGGGTTCAACCGGTGGGTTTTCCGCGTGGGGGCTTACGTTAGCCTGATGACGGACGAGTATCCGCCGTTCCGGCTCTGGGACGATTAAGTATTTAGTAGTTAGTAGTTTGAAGGGGGTGCTAAAGCGCCCCCTTTTTTGGTTATGGAAAAACGAGATTCTTCGTTACACTCAGAATGACACGAGAAGGAATTACACCCTCATGCCCAAGAGCATTTTGAGCCGGAGTTGGAGGGACTTCCAGAAGCCGAGTTTATCGGAGAGGATTTTCATGTAGGTGGCGTCTTTGTCTTTGGGGGGGACGAGGGGTTTTTCTTTTAAGATAAGGCGGGTGGCGCCGGAGGGGCAGGTGATAACGCAGTTGCCGCAGCCAATACAGCGGTTGAGGTCAACGGTGGATTTACCATCAACTAAAACGCGAGCCTTAAGCTGGCAGCGCTGGACGCATTTGCCGCAGGCCTGGCAAAGCGAGGCGTCAACGGCACCGTAATAATTTGAGGCAAACATATCAACGGGGCGGGGGGACTTAAGCACCGCGGAGAGGATGCCGCAGCAATCGCCGCAGCAACAGCAAATAGTTTCCGGCTTTAGGGAATTTTCCGGCTGGAGGATAAATCCGGCCTCGCACGCCCTATCCAAAATTTCAAAGGCTTCGTCCTTACTAACGTAACGGGCGATGCCCATCTCGACATACTGGCGGGCGTGGTCGGTGCCGATTTGCAGGCAAGTCTCGCGGATATCCGAATAGGCGCAGGGCTCGCCCGAAATGTCCTTGGTCTGGCGACAAATACAGTTAGCCACGGCGAAGGGTCCGGGGGAGTCCTCTAAAATTCGGCGGACATCGTCGTAAGTAGAGACGCGGCGCTGTTCGGGGGTGGGGATGCTCCGGGCGACGGGGATGGTGCGGAGCTGGGGAATCGAACGCGAGCCGGTCATTTCCGCCCGGGCAAAAATCTCCTCATGGTACTGGTGGAAGGTATCAACCAGCTCTTTACTAAGGCGGTTCACCTGAAAGTCAAAAATGCCGCCGGCGGTGACTCCGGCGTTTTTATAATGCCTCTCTTTTAAGCCCTCGCTGTAGACCAGAATCGTGCCCCGGCGCGCCATGTCGTCGAGCTTTTCACGAAGGGTATCGAGAGAAATTTTAAAGCCGTCTCTCTTAAGGCGGCGGTGGATAACGGCGGCGGTTTCCAGCTTCAAGGTGGAGAGACTGGCGGCGATGCGAGCCTCCTGCGGAGTGAAAAAGTGCTTGAGGACGGTGAGATGGGCGCCGGAAGGGGTGGCAGGAAAGCCGACCGGGCTGTTATCGAGGTGTTGCTGAAGGGCTTCATAGACTTGGTCTTTATTTTGCATATGAATTAAGATTAAAGATTCGGGGGGAGGTTTGTCAAGGAAAGGGGGAAGGGAAAAAGGTGGTCTGGATACCGGCTTTCGCCGGTATGGTCAATTTTTGGGTTGGCACATGGGGCAAAAATAGGTTCCCCTGCCCCTAACTACAATGCGCCGGATGGGCGTGCCGCAGCGGGGGCAGTCCTTGCCAACGCCGTGGGCGACATTAAACTCGTCGTGGGCGTTGCCGGGCGCACCGTCGGGGCGAATGTAATTACGAACACTGGCACCTTTATTCTTTAAAGCCTTTTGGATGACCGACTGGATGGCAGCGTGAAGCCTAGCGACCTCGGCTTTGGTAAGTTTGTTGGCGGGTTTTTCCGGGTGGATGCGGGCGGTAAAAAGCGACTCGTCAGCGTACATGTTGCCGATGCCGGCGATGAGCGACTGGTCGAGGAGGACGGGCTTAACCGGGGCGGTCTTTTTACTTAAGATGGCGGCAAGGGCGGCGGGGGTAAAGTCTTTATCCAACGGTTCGGGGCCGAGTTCACTGATAATGGTTTTAGTGTCTTTTTCCAACCACATCTTGCCGAACTTGCGGGGGTCGTGGAAGTAAACAGACTTGCCGTTATCTAAATTCAATATAGCGCGGGCGAATTTAGTGTCTTTGGAGTTCATTACTAAAGAGCCGGTCATTTTCATGTGCATGACGAGGACGACGCCGTTACTCAAGCTAAAGAAAAGGTACTTGCCGCGGCGCGTTAAAGAGGTGATTTTCTGCCCGGTTACCTGCCTGGTAAAATCTTTGACCGAGGGGTATTTGACCATCCTATCCCAAAGCACGTCAACGCTTTTGATGGTGCGTTTGAGGACGTGGGGGAGGAGTTCTTTTCTGATGGTTTCGACTTCAGGGAGTTCGGGCATAAGCCTCCTTTGGAGGAATCAACAATTACCAAGTAACAACTTTTTACCCCTCACCTAATCTCTCCCGCAAGGGGAGAGGAACAGTATGGGTTTATTTCATTTCTCCCCAGTTTTTACCGACCTTGGTATCAACTTTTACGGGGACGTCCAGCTTGACGGCGGAGTCCATAGTATCCGTCACGAGCTTGCGCATTAAGTCGAGTTCTTCGTCGGGTACTTCAAAGATAAGCTCGTCATGCACCTGAAGAAGCATCTTGCTCTTAACGCGCCGCTGGTTCATCTCTTTTAAGAGGTTAATCATGGCGACTTTTATAATGTCCGCAGAGGTGCCCTGCACCGGCATGTTGATAGCCATACGCTCGGCGGCTTCACGCACCTGGCGGTTGGCGGAATTGATATCGGGGATATAGCGGCGGCGACCCAAAAGCGTCTCCACGTAGCCGTCGCGGCGGGCTTTCTCTTTAGTGTCATTGAGGTATTTGGTGACGCCCGGATATTTTTCAAAATAGGCTTTGATGAACTTCGAGGCTTCCTCGCGGGAAAGCTCGGTGGCCTGCTCCAGACCGTAGTCGCTCATACCATAGATGACGCCGAAATTGACCGTCTTGGCAAAGCGCCGCATGTCGGGGGTGACGCCTTCCTTATCCACTCCAAATAAAAGCTGGGCGGTGGCGGAGTGAATGTCCTCGTCGCTGCGGAAGGCCTTAAGTAAAGCGTCGTCCTGGGAGAGGTGGGCCAAAGCGCGAAGGTCGATTTGAGAGTAGTCACCAGCCAGCAGATTGAAACCGGGGGCGGCGATGAAAGCCTGACGCACCTGGCCTCCCAACTCGCCACGCACAGGGATATTCTGCATATTGGGGTCGGAAGACGAGAGACGCCCGGTGGAGGTGCGGGTCTGGTTAAAGCTGGTATGGATGCGGCCGGTGTTGGGATTGACGAGTTCCGGCAAAGCATCAACGTAGGTGGACTTGACCTTGGTGTACTGGCGGTACTCCAGAATGTCTTTGGCGATGGGGAATTGCGCGGCCAAAGACTCCAGCACCGAAGCCTCGGTGGAGTACTTGCCGCCGGAGCGGCGGCCGGCGGGGATATTAAGTTTTTCAAACAAAATTTTACCCAGCTGGGCGGGGGAGTTAACGTTAAACTCCTCGCCGGCCTGGGAGTAAATTTTTTCCTCGAGCGTTTTAATCTGGCCGCCGAGGGCGGCGGACATCTCCTTAAGCATGGCGACGTCCAGCAGCATGCCGTTTTTCTCCATCTCCATGAGGACGGGGACAAGGGGCATCTCGACGTCCTGATAGAGTTTCATAAGCCCCTGTTTTTCAAGTTCGGGGTGGAAAACGGCTTCAAGGCGCAGGGTCATGTCGGCGTCAGCGGCGGCGTAATCGGCGGCGGTGGCGATAGGCACTTTATCCATAGTTATCTGCTTGGAAGCAGTACCGATGAGGTTGGAGATAGGCGTCATCTCAATGCCGAGGCGGGAAAAGGAGAGGTTTTTAAGACCCAAAGATTTTTCATTCAGGAGGTGGGCGGCAATCATGGTATCGGAGGTGAGGCCGTTAACGGCAATGCCGGCTTGCGCCAGCACCTCCATATCAAACTTGGCGTTATGCGCCAACTTGGCGATTTTTTCGTCCTCAAAAACGGGGCGGAGTTTTTCTATAACGTCGTTGAGGGGCAACTGCTGGATGGTGTCCAGCACGGTGTGACCGACGGGAATATAGTAGCCCTTGCCCGGCGAAACGGCGAGGGAAATGCCGACAATCCGGTCAAGCCAGGGGTTCAAGCCGGTGGTCTCGGTGTCAAAGGCGAAGACGCCAGCATCGGTGATTTCTTTGATTACTTTATCCAAGTCAGCGGGAGTGGCGACAGCGCAATAGTCGCAGGGCGGGGCGGGGCGGGGCGACGCTTCACTCACGACGGCGGTATCGGTATCAGAAGCGGGCAGTTTAGGCAACAGGCTGTTAAACTCAAGTTCTCTAAAGAGGTCAACGACCTTCTGGCGGTCAAAATCACTGACAACGCAATCACCGAGGTTCAGGGTGATGGGAGTCTCCGTAACGATAGTCGCCAGGGTTTTACTCTGGAAGGCGATGTCCTTATTCTTTTCTAAAATAGCTTTGGTTTTTTCCGGCTCGACTGCTGCCAGATGCTTGTAAATATCCTCGACGCTGCCGAATTGCTGAATAAGTTTCACGGCGGTTTTTTCACCGATGCCGGGGACGCCGGGGATATTATCGGAGGGGTCGCCAACGAGAGCCTTGTAGTCGGCAACGTACCGGGGACCGACGCCGAATTTTTCCTCGACCATAGCGGAATCGAAAAGGGCGGTATCGGAAAATCCCCTGCCCGCTTTGGGATACATCACCTTAACGTGCGGGGACACGAGCTGCATAGTATCGGCATCACCGGTGACGATGACGGTGTCAATGTCTTTGGCGGCGGCCTGCTTACTTAAAGTGCCGAGGACATCGTCGGCCTCGTACTTATCCAGTTCAAAGACGGGGATATTAAAGGCTTTGACAACCTCCCTAACGCGCCCGAACTGGTTGATTAATTCATCGGGGGTGGGCGGGCGCTGGGCTTTATAGTCGTCAAACATCTCGTGGCGGAAGGTGGGTCCGGCTTTATCAAAAGCGATGGCGATGTGGGTGGGCTTAAGCTCGGAGAGTACTTTGAGGAGCATGAGGGCAAAGCCGTAAACGGCGCTAACGACCTCGCCGGTTTTGGAGACGGTTAGAGGGGTTGCCTGCCGGTATTTGGTGGGGCCGAAAGCGTGGTAAGCCCGGTGGACGATAGCGTTGCCGTCGAAGAGGACTAAGAGGGGTTTGTTTGGCATGCATTTATTATAGCAGATGAAGGGAAGAAAATAACCAATAACCGATTAAATCTTAAAAATCAAATTGCATAAATAAATTTATTGAATAATAAATATATTTTATTGTAAATGTGAATTAACTTATAGAGTTCTAATAATTAAACTGGAAACTACTATTATATTAAATATATTTTTGATATAATTTTAAAATATTACTTGACATTTTGGTATATTTATGTTATTTTTGAAAATGTCGAATTTTGTTTGAGGAGATGTAAATACCAATAATGAATAAAGATGAAACACCAGAGGATAAATTTAAAAGAATAGCAGAAATCAGGACGAATAACGTTCTTAATTCATTAAGAGTATTGGGAAATTTGTCTAATAGGCAAGTTTATGGATATTCAGAGAAAGATGTTAATAAAATATTCACGGCAATTATTAAACAATTGAAAGAAATAAAAGTCAAATTTAGTACACAAACACAAGCAAAATTCAAGTTATAAAAACAATGAGGTAACAAAAATGAACAGCGAAGAACAAAAATCGGGTCAAAGACTCAGAGACTTAAAATTTGTGGTTGCAACTCGAATGCTAGATCACATGAGTATAAGCATGTATAGTAAATATCCAAAAGCTATTGGTGAGTTAGTGGTTAATGGATATGATGCTGATGCAAATTATGTCAACGTAATAATTCAACCAAATAAAGATACTATTATTATTGAAGATAATGGAGAAGGCATGGATGAAAATGCCATACGTCAGGCATATATGTTTTTGGGATCTGCACAAAAAAGAGTAACTGCACGTACTCCAATCTATCATCGTCTTCCTATAGGTAATAAAGGGATTGGAAAGCTTGCCGGTTTCGGTATAGCAAAGAGAATCGAACTAAAAACTACAAAAGACGAAAAAACATATGAATTTTGTATGGATAGAGATAACCTTGAAGCCAGTGAGAAAATGGGAAAACTTAAAGAAGCTATATTGGACCGAGCTTCAATGGGATTTATAGTTTTTGATGCCAAAGGCCAATCTAATGGAACAACAGTAACACTAAAGAAATTACGTCCAGAATGCGGAAGGTTAGATATTGATAAAGTAATTGCCCATCTTGCCCATGAACTACCACTAGGAAAAGACTTTAAAGTAATGGTAAATGGACATACTTGTGAACCTAAAGATATACCTTCTAGGAGAAAAATTCACATTGACTATAATGATCCGATATGTGGTCAGATCATTGGTGAGATAATACTGGCTACAAAAATGCTTCAACAACCAGGAATATTCACAACGGTAAGAGGGCGAGTAGTTGGAGAACCTAGTCTTTTCGGATTATCAATTTCAAAATTCAGGTACCATGTTGGTGACTTGATAACTGGTTCAGTCGAAGTCCCCGGCTTTGATCCTGAAGATAGAAGTGATGAGATGCCTGTAATAAAAACAGATAGAGAAGGATTTATCGAAACACATCAGAAATATGTCGCTTATACTGACTATATGAAGAAAATACTTAATGATATTTGTCGAGAAGAAGAAAGAAAGTATCAAGAAAAGGAAGAGATAGAGAAAAAAGCAAAAGTTGATGAGGCGATAAAAAAAGTCGCAGAAGACCTAAATGCTTATGATGATTTATTTAAGCAAAAATCACGTCAAGATAAAAAAATCAATGGAAAAGTAGACCCAGACGGTCAAAAAGTATTACGACCCGACCTAAACATTGAATCAAAAAGGAGTTTAGAAAGAAAAGCGAAAGAACATCCTCCAATTTCTCCCGATATTATGAAAGAGATAAACGCTATTCTTGGATCGGGACGACTACGATTTAAGAATCAAAATTACGAAATAAAACCAAAAGCATTAGGTGCCGAATGGCCAGAATGTGATATTAGACTAACGGAATCACTTATACTAATCAATCTTGACCACCCCGCATACGAACAAGGCATTTTGGAAGAATGTATAGAGATTGTAGTTTTTCGAGCGATAGCCGCACGATTCGCCAGAGATGAAAGCGAATCTTCAATTGAAATGTATGAAAAACTTGATGATATGATTAGATTTCAAGCTGAACGGATGCAAAAAAGAAAAGGAAAAAACAAAAATACTTCTCAAGAATTTATTGATCTCAATATATAATAGATATCACTTTAAGACACACTCTAGAAATCCTGTTTTTCGCCGAAATTAAGGGGCTTTTAAACTAATGGTTATTCCTCGCGGTAGTATTCCATGCCGAGGTGGGTTATCTGCTCTTCACCCATGAGCCAGCGCAGGGTGTTCTTGAGCTTGGTCTGCTGGATAAAGAGGTCGTGCTCCGGATAGAGGGAGGCGGCGTGCTGGGGGCTCTTAAAGTAGAAGGAGAGCCATTCCTGAATGCCGCTAAGGCCAGCGCGCCTGGCGAGGTCCATAAAGAGCACCAGGTCCAGCACCAGCGGGGCGGCGAGGGTAGAATCGGAGCAGAGGAAGTTAATCTTAATCTGCATCCTTTTACCCAGCCAGCCAAAGATATCTATATTGTCCCAGCCCTCTTTGTTGTCACCGCGAGGCGGGTAATATTCAATGCGGACCTTGTGGTTAACTTTGCCATACAGCTCGGGGTACATATCAGGCTGTAAAATAAATTCCAAAGCGCCGAGCTTGGATTCCTCTTTGGTCTTAAAGTTGGCGGGTTCATCAAGGACTTCACCATCGCGGTTGCCGAGGATATTGGTGGAGAACCAGCCGTCCAGACCGAGCATGCGGGCTTTAAGCATGGGGGCGATGACGGTTTTAACCATCGTCTGGCCCGATTTGAAGTCTTTGCCCATGATGGGGACTTTGTTATCTTCGGCCAGTTTAATCAGCACCGGGATATCAATGGTTAAACCCGGAGCGCCGTTAGCGAAGGGGATGCCCTCCTGGATAGCGGCGTAAGCGTAAATCTGGGACGGGGCGATATTGGGGTCGTTTTCCTTAAGCCCCTTAATAAAAGTATCCAAGTTCTTATGAACCGGCGCAGCCTTGGTGAATTTTTCCGTGGAAGCGCACCAAATCATGACCAAACGGTCGCACTTATTGGCAGCTTTAAAGTTACGGATGTCTTCCTGCACGGCGGCCGCCAGCCTGAATTTGGTCGTGGCCTTTTTAACGTTAGTGCCCTTAATGCGGCTGCAGTAGCCGGGATCAAAAACAGCCGGCATGGGCTTAATATTCTTAAGGAAAGCGGCGATAGGCTCGATGTGCTGTCCGCGGTCAAGCACGCCACATTTGATAGCAGCCTCGTAAGCGTTATCCGGGATGGGGTCCCAGGCGCCAAAAACCAGCTGTTTAAGGTCAGCCAGGGGGACAAAGTCCTTAATCAGCGGGGTGTTCTTTTCCGTCCGTTTGCCCAGCCGGATGGTAGCCAATTGCGTTACCGAACCGAAGGGGCGGCCCGTACCGCGCCGGACGTGCTCAACGCCGGCAATAAATGTTGAGCTGACAGCACCCAGCCCGACGAGCAAGACACCGAGTTTACCTTTAGCGGGGGCAATGGCGGGGACATCACGAGTGACAAATTCACTAGCTTTCAAATCTATTCCTTTCTCGCGGGCAAGCTTAAGTAATTTTTGCTGCCACTGCGATGGGATAATTCCGGTATTAGCCCAATGCTGGACGGTGCTTTGCCGCCGCCC
>JAQTMM010000052.1 GCA_028714335.1 Dehalococcoidales bacterium | reverse complement strand
TGCTGCTCTTTGGCTTTTTTCTTGATTTCTTCAAAATTCATATATGCACCTGTAACTATTTCTACTTTCTGTCTTTAACTAATGCGCGGGCTTTCTCCGGCGTCATCCGCCCGTAAACCCTGTCGTTGACAACGACTACCGGCGCCAGCGCGCAGGACCCAAAGCACGCCACCGTTTCCAGCGAATACTCCATGTCCTTGGTCGTGCCCCCGTCCTCTATCCCCAGCGCCTTTTCCATCTCCTCGAGGATACGCGGCGCGCCTTTAACGTAGCAGCCCGTGCCACGGCAGACCTTGACGATGTTGCGCCCCACCGGCACGAACTTGAACTGCGCATAAAAAGTCGCCACCCCGAAGACCGTGCTCTCCGGCATCCTTACAAACCCCGCGATTTTCCTCATGGCTTCCCGCGGCAGGTAACCGAGCTTTAACTGCACTTTCTGTAAAATGGGGATTAACTCGGCTTTTTCTCCCTTGAAGGATTTCAGTACTTCGGTTACAGCGGCTGCCATATCTTGTTGTGGTTTTCCCGTTTCTTTAGTCGCCTGGTCGTTACTTGCGTTCATCAATTGCCTCGTTTCGTTAACCACTTAGTCAGCGGCGCGGCCGCATATCAGCTGAGAAACTATACATTCTATTATTAATAAATGAGTAAATTTTTTCAAGTTTATTTTTTTATTACCGCCAAATATAACAAAAAAGGCGCGTTAGCGCCTCTAAAAAACTCTGTGGGGAATCTATTTTCGCGGGTTACTTTTTCGACTCGTCGAGGTGCAGCCCGGCCAATAAGCCCTTGACCGCCACCGGGCAGAACTGGCTACCGGCGCACTTGTTAAGCTCTTTAACCGCCTTATCAATGGATAATGCCTGGCGGTACGGCCTGTCCGTGGTCATGGTATCAAAGGCTTCTGCCGCGGCAATAATGCGCGCCCCCAGCGGTATCGCCTCACCTCTTAACCTGTCGGGGTAGCCCGTCCCGTCGTATCTCTCGTGATGCCTTAGCACCAGCTCGGCGGCGCGCTCCAGGTAAGGTATCTCTTTAAGCAGCTTCGCCCCCACCGAAGGATGGGTGTGCATTATATCCCACTCCCCCGATGTCAAAGGCCCGGGCTTGCTTAAGATGTTGGAATCGATGATTATCTTGCCGACGTCGTGCAGTGCGCCCGCGTATTGCAGTACCTGCGCCTCTTCGTCGGATATAGAAAGTGCCGCCCCGGCTTTCAGGGAATACTCCATCACTCTTTCCGAGTGGCCTTGAGTGAATCTGTCTTTGGCGTCAACGGTTGACGCCAGCGCGGTAACCGTGCTTTTATAGGCTTCCAGCAATGACTGCTGAATTTGCGTGTTTTCTATTGCCATGGCGGCAGTGGTAGCGATAGATACCACCGACTTGATGTCTTCTTCGTCGAAGATGCCGCCGTCCTGCTTGTTGATTACTTCTATCACCCCGATTACTTTACGTTTAACGCTTAATGGGGCACAAACCAGCGACTTTGTGGAAAAGCCGGTGGCGTCGTCAATCAGCTGGTGGAAGTTGGCGTTGCGGCTGACGTCGTTGACAATCAGCGGCTGGTTGGTGCGTACCACCTGCCCGGCGATGCCGTACTGCCCGGTTATTTTTTCCTGGCGCAGCGCTTTACCCACCGGGCCCGTAACCGCCTCGAAGTACAGCTCCTGCCCGTAGTCGTTAAATAACAAAACCAGCGCCGATTCGGCATTAAGGACGCGCCGGCTCATTAATATCACCTGCTCCAGCATATCCTGCAGGCGCGTGGTGTTACTCTCGGCCTTTTTGTTAACTTCATATAGGAGTTCCAGCCGCGCGATGTTGTCTCGCGCCGTAGGCACGTTGAGTAACTTCCCCGATTTTGTTCTTTCTGCACTGTGAACCATCGTCGTTTCCTTTACTAGCCTATGCGTACATTTTAAAGAAAAGGCATAAACAAAAAATAAAAATCGTTGTTGACTCTCTAAAAATTTTATTAATTCGTGTTTACGCTGCGTTGAGGTTCATCGCTTTATATAATAGGTGTATAATGTTATTGTAAACTCGGTTTGAATGTCAGTCGGGGAAAAGGTGCGATGATTAAGCTGTTATTAATAACCAGCGATGCCAAAAATGCCCCGCCACTTTTGGCGGGCCTTGACCGGCGCGGCTTTAAATGCTCCACCGTTACCTATAAAGGCGCTCTAAGCGCCGCCGCCCTGCAGCCGCCCAATTTGGTTTTACTCACTCTACCGGAAAGCCTCGATAACTCCATCTGGGAGCTTACCAAAAGCCTGAAAAAGGGCAGGAATCTGCCGGTTATCGCTTTGTTGCCCCCGGCCGTCGTCGCCAGTATCGATAACCGCGGCGAGATAGACGACTTTATCGTTCAACCGTACCGCAATGACGAACTGTTTTTAAGAATCAACCGCCTGCTTAAAAAAGCCCCGGAACCCGAAAGCGCCGATATCATAAGGTGCGACGGATTGACTATTGATATCGTCACCTGTGAAGTCGCCGTGGAAGGCACAATGGTTGACCTCACCTTCAAAGAGTACGAACTGCTCAAACTAATGGCGCGTAACCGCGGCCGCGTCTTCTCCCGCGAGGCTTTGCTGGATAAAATCTGGGGCTATGACTACTACGGTGGCGACCGCACCGTGGACGTTCACATGCGGCGGCTCCGCAGTAAAATCGAGGACGCTAGCCATACCTATATAGAGACCGTGCGCAACATCGGCTACCGCTTTGTTAAGAACTCCCCACCTTGATCCCCCGCCCATTTCATGTAAATGTAACCCTTACGTAATCCAATCGTAACATTTCTTATTTAGAATGAAATTGTTCATAAGCCGAAATATTTTTCATACTTTAGGAGGATTATATGGCTAAAAGAAGTAAGGCGGAGGCTAAAGAATATATCCTGAAGATGGCCAGGGAGCATGATGTCAAATTTGTCTGGCTCTGGTTTACTGATATCCTCGGTATTCTTAAGAGCTTCGCCATTACCGTTGAAGAACTTGAAGGAGCGATGGAGGAAGGTATGGGCTTTGACGGCTCTTCCATCGAGGGCTTTGCCCGCATCGATGAGAGCGACATGGTCGCTATGCCCGACCCCGATACCTGGCAGCTCCTCCCTTGGACTCCCCCCGAACACCGCGCTACCGCCCGCATGTTCTGCGATGTCTTAAAACCCGGCGGCGAGCCTTTCGAGGGCGACCCCCGCTATGTGCTCAAGAGGAATTTAAAGAAAGCCGCCGACCTTGGCTACACCTTCTACGTCGGGCCGGAACTTGAATACTTCTACTTCAAAGACGGCAACGGCACCGAGTTCCTTGACCAGGGCGGCTACTTCGACCTCACCACCCACGACGCCGCCATCGAACTGCGGCGCGATACCGTCATTCAACTGGAAAAAATGGGCATCGGCGTTGAATACTCGCACCATGAAGTCGCTGACAGCCAGCACGAAATTGATATGCGCTATACCGACGCCCTGACAATGGCGGATAACGTTATGACCTACCGCCTGGTAGTCAAAGAAGTAGCGTTGAAAAATGGCGTCTATGCCACCTTCATGCCCAAGCCGGTCTTCGGCATCAACGGCTCCGGCATGCATGTTCACCAATCCCTTTTCAAGGGTGAACGTAACGCCTTCTTCGACGAGAAAGACTCATATCACCTCTCCAAGGAAGCCAGGAGTTACATCGCTGGTCTGCTTAAACACGCACCGGATATCACCGCCATCTGCAATCAATGGGTCAACTCCTACAAGCGGCTGGTTCCCGGCTACGAAGCCCCGGTTTACCTTTCCTGGGCGCGGCGTAACCGTTCCGACCTGGTCCGCGTGCCGGAATATCGCCCCGGGCGTGAAAAAGCCACCCGCATTGAGTTCCGCTCCCCCGACCCCGCTTGCAACCCGTACCTCTGTTTCTCCGTGATGCTCGCGGCTGGTCTGGACGGCATTAAGAACAACCTCTCTGCCCCCACCCCAACCGAGGAAAATGTTTACGAAATGTCCGCCGCAGAACTCAAGAAGCGCAACATCGGCATGCTGCCCGGCAGCCTCGAAGAAGCTATTGCCCTGACGGAAAAAAGCAAGATTGTTAAGGAAGCCCTCGGCGACCACGTCTTTACGTCCTTCATCGAGAACAAGAAAAAGGAATGGGACGAATACCGTACGCAGGTCACCCCCTGGGAACTTAAGAAATACATGCCCGTCATGTAAAACCACCGGAACCCAAAAACCTGGAGGGGGCTTTTCAGCCCCCTCTTTTCTTTGCCGGGTAATCGTTTTTATTTCTTTTTAACATACACTCGGATTTCCCCGCCGTTCTCCTCCATGCCCAAAAATTCATTGCCGGTAGTATGTGCCCAGGCTGGCATATCTTTTTTAATACCCTTATCATCAGCGATTATTTCCAGTACTTCCCCGCGTTTGAGCCCTTTCATACGTTCCGCAGTTTTAACAATCGGCATCGGGCAGTAAAGCCCCACACAGTCTAATGTCTGATCCGCTTTCATCTTGCCAACTCCTTCATTCTAGATAAACGTCGTAGCGATGCTAAAAGCCGCCAGAGCTTTATCCAGTTCACCGCCGAAGGCCACAATGGTCATCTTTTCTTTTTGCCTTGCTCTTTCTGCCATGTTTTAATCTTTGCTTTTTGCTTCCTCTACATTAAGGTGGCAAGATTCACAATATGGGAATGCTGCTTCAGCTATCTCTGCTTCGCAATAAGGACAGGAATGTGTTTGCTTTGTGGCTTTGGGTTTATCAACCTCTTTTTGCTGTTTGCTCCGGTAGTTGTTAATGGCCTCATGCAATGCTTGGGCGCCCAGGTTAGAGCAATGCAGCTTGTTCTTGGGCAATCCCTCCAATTTATCCGCCACCGAAGCCGGGGTTAACTTCATCGCCTCATCCAGGGTCATCCCTTTCGCCATTTCGCTGACCATGCTGGAAACAGCTATAGCCGCCCCGCAGCCGAAGGTTTTAAATTTAACATCCTCCAGGCGATTATCTTTAACTTTGATATAAAAAGTCATCATGTCTCCGCAAACCGGATTCCCTTCCTCCCCAATCCCATCCGGATTTTCAATTTCGCCCACATTGCGCGGGTTCATGAAATGGTCCATTACTTTTTCGTTATATACTGGCATTTATTTGCCTCCTTGGCTCGTTTTTACATATTTTGCGTATAAAGGCGACATCTGCCGCAGTCTTTCCACTATGGGCGGCATCATCTCCAGAACATATTCGATATCTTCTTTGGTGTTATCCAAGCCCAGCGTGAATAATACCGAACCCTGGGCAATTTCATGGGAAAGCCTGATGGCGAGTAGTACGTGTGAAGCCTTGAGCGCCTTCGAGGTACAGGCTGACCCGCTGGAAACCGCTATGCCCTTACTGTTGAGCAGCATTAACATCGCTTCCCCTTCGATGAATTCCACGCAGAAGCTGGCAAGTCCGGGCAGTCTGTTGTGCAGGTGGCCGGTAACCACTATATGCGGTATTCTTGATGGCAATTCTTTAAGCAGCATGTCGCGTAGTGGTGTTAAAGTGCTAATTCGCTTGGACATTTGTTCCCTGGCAATTTCCGCGGCTTTACCCAGGCCTACGATGCCCGGTACATTCTCGGTGCCGCCGCGCCTGCCCCCCTCTTGAATACCGCCATCCAGCAGCGGCATAATTCTTACACCCTTGCGCACCCATAAAGCGCCGGCGCCCTTGGGGCCGTAGAATTGACTGCCCGCCAGGCTTAATGCATCCACACCCAAATCATTAACATTCACTGGAATCGTTCCCGCGGTTGCTACCGCATCTGTGTGGAACGGTATCTTTAACTCTTTTGTTATTGCCGCTATTTCTTTAATCGGTTGGATAGTGCCGATTTCGCCGTTGGCATGCATGATAGAAACCAGCGCCGTATCCTTCCTGATGCTTTTCTTCACATCCTCGGGGTTCACCGCGCCGTTTTTATCTACCGGCACCTCGGTAATTTCAAAACCCCACTTTTCCAATGTCCTAGCCGAGTGCAGTACGGAAAAATGCTCAATCGCGGATACGACCACATGTTTGCCTTGACCCTGCCGGGCTAAAGCTAAACCTTTAACGGCAAGGTTATTGCTTTCTGTGCCGCCGCTCGTAAAAATGATGTCTTCTGCCTCCGCCCCGATAAGCCCCGCCACCTTTTCCCTGGCTTCATCCACCGCCATCCTTGCCTGGTCGCCCCAATCATGCAACGATTGCGGATTACCAAATACCTCGCCCAAAAAAGGCAGCATCGCCTCTTTCACCTCCGGCAGGATAGGCGTACTGGCGGCATTATCCAGATAAACTTTCTTCATTATTACCACCTCCCGTGCTCTTTATCAGGATAATCTTTAACCTGGTTGCATAAAATGACTTTTATCTCATTCAACTTAATAAAAAACCCCTCCCGGGAATTGGGAGGGGTTAAAAACGCCTGCGGAACAGATTTTAACTCTTATACTTATCCAGCGCCCCGTAAAAAGCCCGCCAGAACGGGTCAACTATCGGGTGCACCAGTTTCTTCTCTTTACCCCCCTCCACCAGCGTCATGCCCATCTCCGGCTTAGTTAACTCCCCCACCACCGACGCCTTAATGTCCTTTTTCTTAAGCGCTCCCACCACCTCGTCCGCTTTATTTGCTTTGCAGGCAATCAGCAGCGTCCCCTCGCTGATGGATGCGTAAGGGTCGATGCCGAAAAGTTTACAGACTTCTTCCACCGATTCCTCCACCACGATTTTTTCTTTTTCAATCCTTACCCCCAGCCCTGCGGCCTGCGCCACCTCATAAAGCCCGCCCCAGATGCCGCACTCGGTGGCGTCGTGCATAGCGGTCACGCCTTTATCCCTCACCCCTATTCCCACCGCCGTCATTGCGTCCTCCACCACGCTCATTTTATAAAATACCTGCTGCGCCTTTTCGTTCAGCGCCTTGCCGTACTCTTTTTCGATTACCTGCGGCAGCATCGCCGCGAAGATGCCCGTCGCTTCTATTGCCGGGCCTTTGGTAATGATTATCTTGTCGCCGGCTTTGCAGAACCTCGGGTTGACGTATTCGTCCAGTTCCCCCACCCCGATTACCGTCGCCCCGCCGACCATTGGATAGTGGCAGCCTTCGTACCGCGCCGTGTGCCCGGTGATGACCGTTATCCCCATCTTTTCGCACTCGCGGTGGATGATGTCCCAGCTGATTTCCAACTGTTGCTTCGTTATCTCCATCGGCAGATTCAGGTCAATGCACAGATACCTGGGCTTTAGCCCGCTGGTCACCGAGTCCGACGCCAGGATATGTATCGCAAACCACGCCGCCCTTTCCCAGCCGTACTCCGGCACGATGAACACCGGGTCAGTGGTGAAGGATACTGCCTTCCCCCCTATTTCCGTGATGCCCACGTCCACCCCGTGCTGCGGCCCCACCAGTACGCTTTTGTTTTTCGCCCCCAGCCGCGGGTAAATCAGTTCGCTAAAAATCTCCGGGGATATCTTCCCGATTTCCGGCATGTCAGCCATGTTCTTTCCTCCCAAAAAATACTAAAACCGGAAGCTGATAGGGGAACTTCTTCCGGTTTCTTCTTCACTTCCCTACGCTCGCGTTATCGAGTTCAGGTTCAAAGGGTCTGTCCTTCTTTTTCAGAAGAACTCTCAGCCTTCCAGCTCCCCTAGTGGCAATATTCAGTTGTGCCTACATTTTATAATATATCGCCGTTTTGTTTCAAGCGGTGGCGCCTCTCACTTGACATCCATTGTACCGATAGTGTAATCATATAACACGCCAATATCAATAAAAAGGAGAATCTCTGACTGCTCATGAAATACGACGAACTGCTTACGCACGACTTATTCTGGAAAGACGATAAAAACCCCAATGAAAGCGTTTCCGGCACCCGCCACCTCGGCGATAAGTGGGGCGGGGGTTACTTATCTATGGACACCGACTACGTTACCCAGGCGCACACCATGATTAGCCAGCCGCATGTGCATGAATTCCCGCAGTACCTCAATTTTTACTCCTCCAACCCCAAAGACGCCCACGACTTTGACGCTGAAGTGCACCTCACCATCGAGGGGGAAAAGCACATTATCAAAGAGCCAACGTCTGTTTACATCCCCGCCGGAGTCCACCACGGCCCCGTGGTCTTTTTTAAGATAAACAAACCCCTGCTCTTTATTGATATCGCTTTATCGGGCAGTTACAGCCGCGTTGGCAACACGCCCGACTAAGTATTCCCAATAACTCATACCGGCGAAAGCCGGTATCCAGTGAAAAAAAGAAGGGGGGCGTTAAGCCCCCCTCTTTGTTCTAGCTTTATCTGGCGGATTACTCTTTGTTCTTCCTCTCCCCCGTCACACCCGCCAGATCCCCAACCACGTTCACCAGGCTCTGTCCGGTCGGCAGCACCACCTTGGAGTTGCTGGTTAAGGACTTTTCAACCGCTTCCAGTTTACGCAGTGTCTGCGCGTTGCCGATGAAGTACTTATTGGCGGCTTCGTTCACCAGTTTGATGGCCTGCGCCTCGCCCTCGGCGTTCAGGATAAGCGTCTGCCTGTCGCCTTCGGCGTACTTAATCTTGGCTCTCTTCTCGCCGTCGGCCTTCGTTTCGGTGGCGGTGGCAAAGTCAACCGCCGCTATCTTTTGGTTGTTGGCAATAACGACGTTGTTCATTGCCTCCTGCACGCCCTCCGGGGGATTGATTTCCTTTAACTCCGTTCTGACGATTTCAATACCCCAGTTCTTGGTCTCCACTGTCAGCTGGTCGTAGAGCGACTTGTTTATCTTGCCGCGCTCGCTGTTGGCTTCCATCAGGTTCATCGTGCCGATGATGTTCCTCAAGGTGGTCCTGGCTAAAGCTACTATCTGTACCTTGTAGTTATAGACGTTATAGACGGAAGCTTTAACGCTTTCTTCGTCTTGCTTCACCTTGAAGTAAACCTGCGCGTCCACCTGGGCGTTCAAACTGTCCCGGGTGATGATTTCCTGCCCGCCGGCGTCAACCATCATCTCCGTGATGTTCACCCTGATGAGCTTTTCGATGCCGAACGGGATGATGAAGTGCAGCCCCGGCGGGGCAAACCGTGCATATCGCCCGAACCTCTCCACCAGGCCCCGGTCTATCGGCCTGACCGTCCGTAACGAGAGCAGTAACAGTAACACCACCACTCCCACCACGATATAAATCCAATACATACTCTTTTCCTCCCTTTTTATCGTTGTATATATTATAATATGTTTAATATGTTTTGTCAATACTGAACACACTAAATATTTTGGCGGGTATAGTGGGGTTCTAAAAGGAATTTTAAGGAGGAAAGAACTGATATTATCGGTTATTGGTTTTTTTCGCGTTCGTACTTTTCCAGCAGGACGGGGAAGGCTTTTTCCAGGTAGGCATAGCGGCTTTGCATCTCTTTCAGCCACGCTTTTCTTTTTGGAGTAATATCTTTCATCATCTCAAGGCCCCGTTCGGCCAGTGACCGGAACATCTTTATCTCCTGCTCCAATCCGTGCTGGATGGTTTTCTTTATCGCTTCTTCTGACAGCTGGAAGTGGTCGTGGCGCGAACCGGGAATTACGTGCCTCTCAATGAAGCCCATCTGGGTCAGCAGCCTGATGGAAGTGCTGATGGAGCCTTTGCTGGCGCGTAATACCTCCGCCAGTTCCCCCGGCGACTGGTAAGGGGGGTCCGAAATTATCAGCCACCCAAAGAGCCTGCCGGCCATCCGCGGCAGTCCGGTTTGCTCAAAGACAACCCCTACTTCTTCAATGAAACTTAGTTCGCTATCGGTAATTTTAATAATAACACCTGCTCCTGTCTGTGCTACTATATATGATAATGCTTTCAATATGTTCTGTCAATACTGAACATTTTTGAAATATGAGTGTGGAAAAGAATGAATGAAAGGAGTGTTAAGCCGTCAGTTCCGGCGCGTTGAGCTGCTGGTGCATCTTGAAGTACAGCCCCTGCTTGGCGAGCAGTTCCTCGTGCTTGCCCTCTTCGATGATTTTTCCTTTTTGCAGCACGATGATGCGGTCGGCTTTAGTCACCGTGGAAAGCCGGTGCGCAATGGTCAAACAGGTGCGCCCCTTGGTCAGCTTCCTTAAAGCCCGCTGCATGATGCGCTCCGTGTTGGTGTCCACGCTGGACGTTGCCTCATCGAGTATTAATATCTTCGGGTTGGCTAATATGGCGCGGGCCAGGCACAGCAGCTGCCGCTGCCCGGCGCTCAAGTTGACGCCCCTCTGCCCCACTAAAGTGTCGTAGCCCTTATCCAGCCGCTCGACGAACGTGTGCGCCCCCACCATCTTCGAAACCTCCATGACCTGTTCCTTGGTGGCGTCCAGCTGCCCGAACTTAATATTTTCTTCAATCGTGCCGGAAAAGAGTATCGGGTCCTGCGGCACGATGCCTATCTGCTTTCTCAATGACTTCTGCGTCACGTCGCGTACGTCGTGGCCGTCAACCGTCACCGACCCCTTGCTGACTTCATAAAAACGCGCCGTCAGGCTGACCATGCTGCTCTTGCCCGACCCCGTCTGCCCCACGATTGCTACCGTCTCGCCGGGGTTTATCTTTAAATTGATATTGTGCAGCACGTACTTATCATCCTCATAAGCAAAGCTCATGTTCTTAAAGACAATCTCGCCTTTGACCGTCGGCATCTCTATCGCGTCCGGCTTGTCCTCGATGTCCGGCTTAATATCAATCAGCTCGAAGATGCGCGTACCCGAAGCCATCGCGCGCTGTAATTCGGTGTACTGCATGGAAAGCTCCAGCACCGGGTCGAAGAATCTTTGTACGTACAGCAGGAAGCTCGTCAGCGCGCCTATGGTCATCACGCCGTCCAGCACCTGGAAGCCGCCCACGATGATTACGATGGTGAAGGAGATGCCGGTGGAAATCATTACCATCGGCATAATCAGCGCCTCCAGCCTTACCGCCGTTACGTTGGCGTCCAGATGCGCCCGGTTCACTTCTTCGAACTGCTCCATGTTTTCTTCTTCGCGTGAAAGGCTCTGGATGACCCGCACGCCGCTCATGTCTTCCTGCAGCTGCGAGTTGACTATCGCTATGGCGCGCCGCACCTGGATGAACGCCTTGCGGGCGTACTTTTGCCAGATGATGGTCATTATCACCATCACCGGTATCACCGCCAGCGTAATTAAAGCCAGGCGGGGATTCATCACAATCATGATTGCCGCGATGCCCACCAGCGTCAGCACGCTGGTAATCAGCACCAATATGCCCTGTGTCACCAGTTCTTCTATCTGTGATACGTCGTTCTGCACGCG
>JAQTMM010000051.1 GCA_028714335.1 Dehalococcoidales bacterium | reverse complement strand
GCGACGCTGTTGAAGGCGTTGCGGTGGTTGTTCAGTCCGCTGAAGGTGATAGCGGCAGCCGGTCTGAAAGGATATGTTTTGCCTTCGAGGGTAATCGTGCTGCCGATTCTCGCCTCGGTGACGAACTCTTTAGCGACGGTGCGGATTATATCCACCGGCACCGAGCTTATTTTGGAGGCGTATTCAGGTGTATATTTCTTAACGTGCTGTCTAAGCAGTTGGAAGGCCGGGACGGCTTTCTTGCCCAGAACCTTATATTCGCCAGACAAGGCGAACTCTTTTATCGTTTTATCGTCCCAGAGTTTGGCTTTTTTGTCTTTGGCGTCCCAGACGTATGGCTTTTGCGTCTTGGCGTCGCGGATGTAGTGCCCGTCCGGGCCGATGAGGTAAGGCGCGTTGGTTTTGGTTTTAATATAGACATCATCCCAGGTTTCCATCTCGTTGAGGATGATATTCAACATTGCCAGAATTACGGTAACGTCGGTGCCGGGAATAATGGGCACCCAGCGTGTTGCCTTGGCGCCAACGTAGCTGCACATCGGGTCGAAGACTATCTGCTTCATACCGCGTGCGCGGGCGTCGGCCATGCTGCGCATCATCTGGTTGGAGCCGTGTCCCGCCGCGTGACCTTTGGAGGCGCCGAAGTGAATCAGGTAATTACAGCGTTCAAGGTCCGCCGTATGAGACCACGAGCCATGGGTTAAACCGGCAACGAAGTGTGCGGAGTTGCCGCATAACATACCGCCGGCTCCTGCCGATTCATTGGTGCAG
This sequence comes from Dehalococcoidales bacterium, assembly GCA_028714335.1. Lineage (GTDB taxonomy): Bacteria > Chloroflexota > Dehalococcoidia > Dehalococcoidales > RBG-16-60-22 > RBG-13-51-18. The sequence goes on along the minus strand of JAQTMM010000051.1, from coordinate 10,668 downwards.
CCGAGGGCACTTACCAGCGCCCAGATGGGCGGGTGGTTATATGACCCCTGTGACGGCATGACGTTGATTTTAAACTGCCGCCCGTCCTCTTCATAAATGGCGCGGATTTTGTCGGCGATGGTGGTTAAAGCTTCTTCCCAAGAAATCCTCTTCCACTTGGGGTCGATGCCGATGCCTTTAACCGGATTGGTGCGCTTCACCGGGTAGTTAAGGCGGTTCGGGTCATAGACTACCGATAGAGAACCGACAGATTTGCCGCAGAGAGCGCCTTTGCTGGTGGAGGCGCGGGGCTGGCCTTCCAATTTAATCGGAATGCCGTTTACAGTCTTAACCCTGATAGGGCAGGAGGCATAGCAGATACCGCAACAGGTATCGTACCATTTTTCCTCCTTAACTGCGCTTTTGTCTTGGTAAGGCATGTTTTGACTCCTTTCTAAACATACATAACCTCGGGTATCTTTGGAGTTTTTGAATAGTTCCCTTCAGGAATGTATATATCTATAGAAATTTCAGTTTTGTTTATTAGATATATAATATGTACTAACCTAAAAATTAATACATCTAATTTAGTTGGATTATAGCATAATTTGAAATCAGCACGCAAACAAATATTGGTTTGTATCAGCATCAATTGATATACTATATTAGTTAGTATCACAATTTGGCTAACGGAGATGTTTTTGGATAGCGAGAAGTGGGCCGAAAAGGTCAGGCAGGACTTTCCGGCGCTGAAAAAAAAGCGTGGCGGCAAGCCCCCTATTTACTTTGATAACGCTTGTACCACGCTGGTGCCGCAGACAGTTATTGACGCTATTAACGATTATTACACCGGCTTTCCCGGCTGCGCCGGCGCGCGGAGCCGCCACTGGTTTTCCCAGGAGGTCAACGACCGCATCGAGGGGAACGAGGAAAAAGGCATTAAGGGCTCGCGGCGTATTATCAAGGAGTTCATCAACGCCGCGTCGGAGAAAGAAATCATCTTTACACAAAACACCAGCCATGCCATCAATATCGTCGCGCTTGGTTATAAGTTTAAACCCGGCGACGTCGTTCTCCTTTCGGATAAAGAGCATAATTCCAACCTGCTGCCCTGGCTGCGGCTGCAGAAAAAAGGTGTTATCAAGGTTGACCACGTCAACACCAACGAGGACGGGTCGTTCAACCTTGACGCCTTAAGGCAAAAACTGGCAAATAACAACGTCGCTCTGGTGAGTATGGCTTACACCACCAACCTGACCGGCTATACGATACCGGCGGAGGAAATAATAAAGCTGGCGCACGCCCACGGAGCTAAAGTCCTTTTAGACGCCGCCCAGACCATGTCCCACCGCCAGATTGACGTGCAAAAGCTGGACGTGGATTTCCTGGCGTTTTCCATCCATAAAATGTGTGGGCCGCGGGGGGTGGGCGTCCTTTACGGCAAACGGGCGTACCTGGGGCGAGCTGCTCATGAAGAAGATGAAACCGCCGATGTTATAGAACCGGCGGTACTTGGCGGCGGCACGGTTGGCGACACAACGTATAATAGCTACTCGCTGCTGGAGCCGCCAGAGCGCTTTGAAGTGGGGATACAGGACTACCCGGGGCAGATTGCGGCGGGGGCGGCGGTGGAATATTTGCAGAACATCGGTATTGATAAGATATCAGGCCAGATGAACCGGTTGAACGACTTTCTGACTAAAGAACTCTTAAAGCGTTATGGGGACACGGGGTGGTTCCGCATTTTGGGGCCGAAGGACGCAGGACAGCGGGGCGGCATCCTCACCTTTGAGGTAAAGCGCCCCAACGCCGTGGGCATCGCCGAGGAGTTGAGCGATAAAAACAACGTCATGATACGCGACGGCGTCTTTTGCGTGCATTCCTATCTTAATTATATATGCGGCGAGGGGTGGCTGCGCCCCAAGATACCAACGGAGCACAAAATGATATATCGCGCATCGCTTTATTTTTATAGTACGATTGAAGAATGTAAAGTTTTCCTGGATACGCTGGATACCATCTTTAAAGAACGCAGCTATATTTAGAATATGAGGTCGGAATGGACGAACTAGTCGTTAAGTATTACCGCCGCTTATGCCGGGAGGGCTTTGAACATAACGGCGAAATTAAGAGCCCCGATATTTTCCTGGACACCGTGGGCGAAAAGATAAGAATCTGCTCGCACGTTAGCCATGCCTACCTTCATATCTATATCAGAATAAGCGAAGGAAAAATCGAGGATATTAAGTACCTTTGCACCTGCGACCCCACCGCTAACGTCGTCGTGGAGATTCTCTGCTCTATCCTCAAAGGAAAAACGATTATAGAGGCCGAAGCACTGACGGAAAACGACTTTACTAACGCGCTGGGCAGCACCGATGATGAATTCCTGAAAAAAGTACGCGGCATCATCGAACTACTGCACCGCGGGCTGGACCGTTATAAAGCCGGCATCCGCTGATTCAGTCTTATACGGGACTTGCCGATTTTGCATTAAAGGCATATCATCTACTTGGGAGAATGTTATGAATGAATATGAATATCTTGCAGCGATTATTCACGCACAGATGGATTTTGATTCCCCGCTTGTCCTGATATCCATCACCAACCAACAGGGTTCATCGCCCCGGCACACCGGCACCAAGATGGTAGTGGGGCAGGGCGGCAAATCCTACGGCACCATCGGCGGCGGCATTATCGAGTCGGCGTCCATCACAGAAGCCAAGAATGTCCTATCGTCTAAAAAGTCTAAAACCGTATCTTTGGACCTCACCGGGCAAGACGCCAAAACCGACATGATAGGCGGCAGCAAAGCCGAAGTGCTGCTGGAATACTTTGCGCCCACGACGGAGAACAAGAAATATGCCGCCAACTGGCTTAAGGCGATGCGGCAGGGCAAGGACTTTTACCTTTTCACCCACATTAATGGCGAAGGGGACAATATTGATATTTTGGGACACACTATTTTGAACCTAGATGGAACAATCGTTTCCACCAGTTCTTTGAAAGAAGAAGATATTCAGACTTTAAGCTTGGAACTGCACAATATATCCACTACGGCGGTAATACCTTTCAACGATACCCACGTTATCATAGACCGCGTACGGCGACTGAAGACGCTTTACTGCTTCGGGGCGGGGCATGTGGCGGAACCTACAGCGCATTTGGCGGCGCTGGTTGGCTTCCGGGTATTGGTTATAGATGACCGGGCAGAATACGGCAACACCGAACGCTTCCCAGAAGCTGACGAGGTGCGCGTTATCACCGATTTCGATAAAGCCTTCGAGGGGCTGGAGATTGATAAAAATTCTTATATCGTAATCATTACCTGGGGACACCAGCATGATAAAGAAGTGCTGGCGCAGGCGGTGAAAACCGACGCCGGCTACATAGGGATGATTAGCAGCCGGAAAAAGCGCGACACGATTTTTGGGGAGTTGATGACGGTGGGCGTTGGTAAAGAACAATTAGACCGGGTTCATTCGCCCATCGGGCTGGATATCGGCGCGGAAACACCGGAGGAAATCGCCGTCAGCATCGTAGCGGAACTGGTCAAGATACGGAGCGGGCAAACGACATGAAAGCCCCGCGCTTTGCCGCCGTCGTCCTCGCTGGGGGACTCTCCACCCGCATGAAGGAGTTTAAACCCCTCCTGCCGGTCGGCAAAGCCACCATCACCGACCACGCTATTTCTCTTTTTAAAAACATAAACGTTAACATTTTTTCATTCGTCGGCTACCGCGGCGACGATATTATATACGGATGACACCTTTATTTTAAAAGATATAGACACCCCGGAGGATTATCAAAGACTGCTCAAGCTCTACAGTGAAGATTAAGTAGGAGAATCATGGAATTTAAAGATAAAAACGCATTAATTACCGGTTCTTCCAGCGGCATCGGCAAGGCGGCGGCCATTGCTTTAGCAAAAGAAGGCGCGAATATTATTCTGGCATCGCGCAATGTTGCCAATCTGGAAACGGTGAAAAAAGAAATCGAAGCGCTGGGGCGCGAAGCGGTAGCTATCGAGTGCGATGTCTCTAAAGATGAAAGCGTCGTTGCCATGCGCGATAAAGCGCTTGAGGCTTTCAATAATATAGATATATTGATAAACAATGCGGGCGTGGGCATGCGCGGCCTGCTGGAAGACGTCAGCCTGGACGACTGGCGCTACATCATCAACACCAACTTGATGGGGTACATCCGTGTTATTCAAGCCTTCCTTCCCCACTTCCTAAAGCGCGGCAGCGGCTACATTGTAACCGTTTCCTCTATTCAAGCGATGATGTTCGGTTCGGAAATGCTTAACACCCCCTACGTTACCACAAAAGCCGGTATCATCGGATTGACTGACTGCCTGGCACAGACACTGCGCTCTAAAGGCATTAAAGTTTCCTGCTTGATTCCCGGTGGCGTCATTACAGAGATTGCCGCAAATTCGCGCTTCGTCGGCTCGCCGGAGCGGGTAAAAGAATTGCGCGCCACGGACGTGCATATGACGCGAGGCCCGCAGTTCCTCACCGCCGAGCAGTGCGCCGAGGGGCTTTTGGAGGGGATGAAAAGAGAGGACTACTTAATCCTCACCCCACCCGGCATGGCGGAGCGGCTTAAAGCGCAGGGGCGGGATGTTGCCATGTTTAACGCCTTTGTGGCGAATCCACCGCCGCCCATTATGCCTCCGCCAAAAAAGTAGTTTTACATCGAGCAGCGGATTATCGGATAATGTTACCGCCAATCATTAAAAACCCAAACCAGAAGGGAGTCTTATGGATAAAGTAACCGAGAATGTTTATACCGGCTTTAACTTCCGGGGCTGCAACTGCAGCTTCGTGGTGACCAGCGACGGCGTCGTGCTGATTGATACGCCGATGGTGCCTTCGGAAGCCAAGAACTGGCGCGAGGAAGCCAGTAAACACGGCGAGATACGCTATGTGATTAATAACGAGCCGCATAACGACCACGTTGCCGGCAACTGCTGGATGGGCAGTACGCTGGTGGCGCATGAAGGCACACGCGAAGCGATTAAACACAACGACCAGCAAGCGCTGGAGGGGCAGATGAAGTGGATGGCGCCGGACGCCCTACCGCTGGGTAAAGACTTCCATTATCGCCTGCCGGATATCACCTTCAGCGACGAGCTGACGCTTTACCTGGGCAAGCATACCTTCCACCTCATTAGCGTGCCGGGGCATACGCCCTCGGAGACTGCCGTTTACGTCCCTGAAGAAAGAGTCGTTTTCGTCTCGGACAACGTAATCATGGGCATGCCGATTATGATTAACGCCGTGCCGGACATATGGCTGGTGTCATTGAAAAAACTGATGGAACTGGACGTTGATAAAGTCGTCCCCGGGCACGGCCCCCTGTGCGAGAAAAAACAATTACAGGTAATGTATGACAACGTCAAGTACATCGCCGACGCTGTTAGGGACGCTATAGCTAAAGGGTGGAGCTTAAAAGAGATTCAAGAAAAACTAACACTAGAGGAACGCTTCCCGCCAATGGGACCACCCGGAGCACCCAACCCGATGGCAACCATCAGGACTGAAAGCTACGTCCACCTTTACGAAGTGCTTAAGAAATAAAAGCTTAGCCGGGCGTACTGGAAGACATCCAGACAAATATGGTCTGTTTGGGCCATACAATAGTATTTGTCACTAAAGGAGATTCATGGATTTTAAAGGAAAAAATGCCGTTGTGACCGGTTCTTCCGGCGGCATCGGTGCGGCGGCAGCCATCGCTTTAGCTAAAGAAGGGGCAGATATTATCCTGGCCTCGCGGAACATGGCTAACTTGCAGAAAGTTAAGCAGGAAATCGAAGCGCTCGGCCGCAAAGCCGTAGCCATCGAGTGCGACGTCTCTAAAGATGAAAGCGTCACCGCCATGCGTGATAAAGCGCTCGAGGCTTTCGGCAATATCGACATCCTCATCAATAACGCTGCCGTCGGCGTCAGGGGCTTACTGGAAGACATCAGCTTGGATGACTGGCAATACATTATCAACACCAACCTCTTGGGTTATATCCGCAATGTAAATGCTTTCCTGCCTCATTTCATGGAAAGAGGCAGCGGTTATATCGTGAACGTTTCTTCCGTCCAGGGTATCGGCTACATGCCTGACCAGCTAAACGTTGCCTATATAACGACTAAAGCCGGCATCATCGGTTTTTCCACAGTTATTCACGGATACCTGAAGCAAAAGGGAATAAAAGTATCCTGCCTGATTCCGGGTGCTGTGAAAACAGAAATAGCCACCAATTCCCGCTACGTTGGTCCGCCGGAGCGGGTAAAGGAAATGTTAGACCAGGCCAAGGAAATGTATAAAATCCCGATATTCTTAACTCCGGAGGCAGAAGCCGACGGGCTGATTGAAGGGATGAAAAAGGAAGAGTTCCTAATCTTCGTCCCAGCTAACATGCTTCAAATGTTCAAGGCGCAAGGCCTGGACATGGAAGCATATAACAATTACGTGGCAAATCCTCCGCCCATGAGGATGGGCCCTCCTCCAAAGAAGGAATAATACATTTCCCGCGAAAGATAAGAAGTTGTCTTGGTATAATTCTGGATTATCTTAATAAGTAAACCTCTTTTTTTCGTTTATGGTATTATGTCATTTAGTTACAACAGGAAATTCGCTCTCACTCCCCGCTTTACTGGACATCATAAAAACGAACGTCATATAATAACCTCAACGTCAAAAGGAGTATGTGTTCATGAAAAAGGCTTCCGATAAAACTAAGGCTAAAGTTAAAGCCCTACTGGCTAAAATGACCGTTGAGGAAAAGATGGCACAACTGGGCAGCACCTTTGCCGGGCCGCTGATGGATGAAGGCAAGTTCGCCCCGGTTAAAGCCAAGGCGGTGCTTAAGAACGGCATGGGGCATATCAGCGCTCCGGCTCTAGTTGACAAGCTGCAGCCCCGCGAGGTTGCCATACTCGTAAACGATATTCAAAAGTACCTGGTGGGAAAAACAAGACTCGGCATACCGGCAATCATCCACGAAGAATGCCTTAACGGCTTCCGCGCCCGGGGTTCGACAATCTTCCCGCAGAACATCGGTTTGGCCAGCACCTGGGAGCCGGACTTAATTAACAGCATCACTAAAGTAATCCGCCGCCAAATGCGCGCCACCGGCATACAGCAAGGCCTAGCGCCGGTGCTCGATATTACCCGCGACCCGCGCTGGGGGCGTTGCGAAGAAACCTTTGGCGAAGACCCCCACCTGGCGGCGCGGATGGCGGTAGCCTACGTCCGCGGTCTACAGGGCAATAACATCAAGCAAGGCGTCGTGGCAACGACCAAGCACTTTGCCGGTCACGGCCTGCCTGAAGGTGGACTCAACTGCGCACCGTCGCACATCCCGCCGCGCCTCTTTAGAGAGGTTTACCTCTACCCCTTCGAGAAAGCCGTCAAGGAAGCCGGCGTGCTCTCGGTGATGAACGCGTATCACGAGATTGACGGCGTCCCCTGCGGCGCGTCTAAAGAACTGCTGACCGGTATTTTACGCGACGAGTGGGGGTTCGACAGCGTGGTGGTTTCCGATTATTTTTCCATCGCCCAGCTGATGACCACGCACCACATTGCCGATAACTTGAGCGAAGCCGCGGCGCTGGCTCTAGAGGCCGGACTGGACGTGGAACTGCCGTTCACTAACGCCTACGGCAAACCACTCTTGGAGGCGGTGAAAAAGGGGCGGGTAAAGATGTCCACCCTCGACCTTTCGGTGTCGCGGGTACTGACGATGAAATTCAGCCTGGGGCTTTTCGATAATCCCTACGTCAACCCGGAAGCCGTTGAAAAAGTCATTGATACAGCTTCCGACCGCGAACTCTCTTTAGAGGCGGCGCGTAAATCCATCATTTTACTAAAGAACGAAAAAAACCTCCTGCCGCTAAATAAAAATATAAAAACCATTGCGGTCATCGGCCCCAACGCGGACAGTCAGCGTAATCTTTTGGGAGATTATACTTACGCGTCACACTCCGCCTTTGAATTAAAGGTTGATGAAAAAACCGGCGAGACGCATCTCGTTAAGAAAGACATCAACGTGGATAAAGTCATCTCGCCAAAGATAATCAGCATCCTGCAGGGCATCAAGGCGGCGGTTGGTAAGAAAACCAAAGTCGTTTACGCTAAAGGCTGCGAGGTCAACAGCCCTTCCAAAGCCGGTTTTGCCAGCGCTATTAAAGCGGCGAAGGCGGCGGATGTGGCAGTAGTGGTGGTCGGCGATAAATCCGGACTGCTGCCCGATAACACCTCCGGCGAAATGCGCGACCGCGACATGTTAGGACTGCCCGGCGTCCAGGAAGAACTGGTGCGAGCTGTATATGAAACTGGCAAGCCTGTCGTGTTGGTGCTGGCTAACGGACGAGCCTACACATTAAAGTGGCTGGCGGAAAAAATCCCCGCCATCGTTAACGCCTGGGAGCCGGGGGAAGAAGGCGGACGGGCGGTAGCAGACGTACTCTTCGGTAACTACAATCCCGGCGGTAAATTGCCCAACTCCTTCCCGCTCAACGAAGGGCAGATTCCCACCTATCACGCCCACAAGCCCTCGGGCAGGAAGGGTTCTCCCTGGACGGACTACGTTGACGGCAGCGCCAAGGCGCTTTATCCATTCGGCTACGGCTTGAGCTACACGACTTTCGAATTCAGCAATTTGAAAATTGAAAAGATAAAAATCCCACGCAACGGAACGCTCAAGGTAACCGTTGACGTTAAAAACACGGGGAAAAGGGAGGGCGACGAGGTCGTTCAACTATACATCAATGATATCCTTGCCACTGTTACGCGCCCGGTTAAAGAGCTTAAAGCCTTCGAGCGCGTTCACCTGAAACCCGGCGAGCAGAAGACCGTCGTTCTAGAAGTTAAAGCCGCCGAGCTGGCTTTTTATAACATGAAAATGCAGCGCAGGGTAGAGCCGGGCGACTTTAAAGTCATGGTGGGACGCTCCTCGGAAGACATCTTGCTGGAAGGCAAGTTTACCGTAGTTTAGTAAACTTTAACGATGAAGGAAAAAAGACTTTCATTGGGGCTGGACATCAGCACCCAGGGCCTCTCTGCCGTGGTGGTGGATATTGACCGGCGGGAAAAAATCCACGAGCACTCGCTGGATTACTGCCGGGATGCGCGGCTTAACACCTTCGGCATACGTAAAGAGGACTACATCCTGCCGCCGGAGTCCGAGGACGAAGCCAGCCAACCGCCGGCACTATTCTTCGCCGCTCTAGACGCTGTTTTCTCTGATCTTGAAAACGCAATCAACTTGAGCGATGTGGTCGTCATTAACAACTCCAGCCAGCAGCACGGCCACGTTTACTTAAATCAAAAGGCGTCTTCCATTTTCAGCCAGTTACTTAAAGAAAACTCAACAAAGTCTGACCTCGCAACAATACTGAAAGACGCTTTAGCTTATCAACGCGCACCGATATGGATGACCTCCAACACCACCGAGCAGGCGGAATACATCCGCCGTCATGTGGGCGGCAAAGAGGCGGTTATTAAGCTTTCCGGTTCGGACGTGCCTTTAAGATTTACCGGCGCGGTTATCCGGCGCATTGCCCAACAACACCCTGATGTTTACAGTCAAACCAAGACTATCCAGCTAATCAGCAGTCTGGTTACCGCCGTCCTGACCGGCAACGCGGGAACAGCTATCGACTTTGCTAATGCGTGCGGCATGGCGCTGATGGACTACCGCCAAAAAGAATGGTCGGACGCTTTAATAAACGGCGCCACGGACGGCCTCCCTGGGGGTGGGGACACTTTAAAGAAAAAACTCCCCCCTATCACCGCCCCGTACGCCATAGCGGGCAATATCGCTTCATACTTCATTAAGAAATATGGTTTTTCCCCAACGTGCCGGATTGCGGCGGGGTCGGGAGACAATCCACAGTCTAAAGTGCTGGTGGACGGCGACCTGTTAAGCCTTGGGTCCAGCTTAGTCAACATGGTCTCGACAGACGGCAATACCTTCGACCTGAACGGCTACGCCAACGCTATGTATGACGGGTTGGGCAGGCCGTTTATCTTCGGGTGCCGCACCAACGGTACGATGGTTTGGGATAGAGTCAGGACGCTTTACGGGTTGACTAAAGATGAATACGTCCCCGCCGAGCAGGCTTTACGGGATACCCCTATCGGCAAATATCTGGTTTTCTGGCAGCCCAGAGACGAGTCCTTTCCACCCTCCGGTAAGTTTGAGATAACCAGAATCGGGTATGAAACGCCGGGGCTGGGCACTGACTACGCCGGAATTATAGAATCGACGCTGGCATCGGTTTATTACCACTCTAAAGGCTTTACACGGGACACCAAAGAACCACTTTACGTTACGGGCGGGGCAGGTAACAGCCCGGAGATAATCCGGCGTGTTGCAGCCATCTGGAACCGCCCGGTGTTAACTTTAGACGAGGGCGGGGCGGCTTTAGGCGCTGCCGCGGCCGGGGCCTGTGCGTATCAACAAACTCAACAATCCCTAGAGCTACTAAAGACAACCCATCCCATCCAACCAAAGCTCGAGGATGTTAAAACTTTCCACCGTCCGGGCGGCTATCTGGATGCCTTCGCGAAAGAAGAAGCAAAGCTGCTTGAACATTCGCCGCTAAAATGAGAACATAAAGAGAACTTTTTTAAACAGGAGTGAATGATGAAACGTGACCTTGCCGAACAATTAGACCCCGAACTAAA
>JAQTMM010000050.1 GCA_028714335.1 Dehalococcoidales bacterium | reverse complement strand
CGGTGGCGCTGCTGGCGGGCTACCTCATCGGGCTATCGCACATCGACCCGCTGCAGTACAACCTCTCTTTAGAGCGTTTCCTCCCCGCCGACACGATGTCGTCCGTGCCGGATATAGATTTGGACTTTCCCCGCTCCATCCGCGAGGAGCTGATTTTACGAACGCATCAAAAGTGGGGCTGGCAGCACGCCGTCCTCACCGGCACGGTAGCCACCTATATGATTAAGGGAGCGGTGCGGGATTTAGGCAAAGCGCTGGGGCTGCCGGAAGCGGAGATAGACCACCTGGCCAAGCAAAGTGACTGGGGCAGCGCCAAGAAGCTGGGCAAGAAGATGGCGCGGATGCCCGGCTTTAAGGACAAGGTGGACGCGCCAGTCTGGCGGGATTTGATAAGGCTGTCGGCGGAACTGGACGGCTTCCCCAAGTACGCAGGGCAGCACCCCGGCGGCATGATTCTATCCTCCACTCCCCTGATAGATATCGTCCCGGTGCAGCGGGGGGCTATAGAAGGGCGGTACGTCTGCCAGTGGGACAAAGACAGCATTGACGACGCGGGTTTTGTGAAAATCGATTTTTTAGCTTTGGGAGCGCTATCGCAGCTGCAGGACGCAGTGGAACTGATTAAGAAACGCACCGGCGAGAGGATAGACCTTTCCCGCATTAACTTCGAGGATGAAAAGGTTTACGACATGCTCCACAAAGGCGATACGATAGGCATCTTCCAGGTGGAGTCGGCGGCGCAGATACAAACGATTACGCGCCTGCACCCCGTCAACCTGCTGGACATGGCGCACGAGGTGGCGGCGGTGCGGCCGGGGGTGGGCGCCAACAACGGCGTGCATGAATATCTGCTGCGCCGCACCAAGAAAAAACCCGTTACTTACGACTGCCCTTTGGAAGAGCGGGCTTTAGAGCGCACGCTGGGGATAATCCTCTTCCAGGACCAGGTCAACCAGCTGGCGATAGATGTGGCAGGCTTCGCACCCAGTGACGCGGACAGGTTAAGACGCGCCTTCGGGCGCAAGCACAACGAAGCGTTGTTAGAGCAGTACTGGCAGAAATTCCTCGCCGGGGCTAAAGCGCGCGGTGTGACTGAAGAACAGGCGGAAAGGGTCTTTAAAAAGTTCAACGGGCAGTACATGTTCCCGGAGTCGCACGCCTTTGCCTTTGGCGTTACGGCGTATCAAGCGGCTTGGCTCAAGTATTACTATCCTCTGGAGTTCTTCGTGGCGATATTCAACCAGCAGCCGATGGGTTTTTACAACCTGGAAACGCTTAAGGAGGACGCCAAGCGCCACAACGTCAGGACGCTGAACCCGGACATCAATTTGAGCAATGATAAGTGCCTGATAGAAAAAATAAATGTCATTCCCGCGAAGGCGGAAATCCAGTCACCCCACTCCTCCTGGATCCCGTATCAAGTACGAGATGACGGTGGTGCATTTGCACTGCGCATCGGCTTCCTTAACGTGATGGGGCTGGGCAAAGCCTCTGCCGACGCCATATTGGAAGGGAGGCAAAAGGGCGGGGCTTTTAAAAGCATCGGGGACTTTCTGGAGCGGACGGGCGTGCTGGAGGAGGTGGCTTTAAACCTCGCCTCCGCCGGCGCCTTCGACACTTTAGAACCCAACCGCCGCAAGGTCAAGTGGGAAATCGGGTTAAGATACCGTCCCGTCAATACGCAATTATCCCTCCCCCTGCCGGTGGAGCAGGACATCGTGGAGCTGACAAAGCCGACCGACTGGGAGCGGATGAGGGAGGAATATAACGTGCTCAACCTTTACCCCGAGGGGCACGTCATGGCTAAAATGCGCCCGCGCTTCGGGCGGGGGTTTTTCACCAGCCGGGACATCGAAAAGCTAAGCGACGGCGCCTACGTCAACACGGCGGGGCTGATTATCCGCCGTCAGCGGCCGCGGGGCAAGGTGGTCTTCATCACGCTGGAGGACGAGTTCGGTCACATACCCTGCATGGTCTTCGGACCGACCTACAATCGCTACGAGTACCAGTTCCGCTCGCCGTTCATCATCATCGAGGGGAGGCTGACGCGGCGCGAAGGCACCTACAATGTGGTGATTAACAAAGTGAAGCCGTTTAACGCTTTGATAGAAAAGATACCGGCGTCCAAGGACTGGCGTTAGCGCTTGGGTTTCGAGGCTTTCTTGATATCCTCGTGGTAGGTTTGCAGGGACTTAATTTCCGCATGTCCCTGTTTGTAGGCGGTGATGCCTTTAACGGCGGCTCTGGCGGCGGCGAGGGTGGTGATATAGGGCACGCGGTACTTAATAGCCGCCTTGCGGATATACGAATCGTCGTAGCGGCTCAGCTTGCCGACGGGTGTATTGATAACCAGCTGGATTTCGTTATTTTTGATAGCGTCGGTGATATTGGGGCGACCCTCGTGCTCTTTAAGAATAGTCTCGTTGGCGATGCCTTTTTTAGCCAGATAAGCGCCGGTGCCTTCGGTGGCGCGAATCTTAAAGCCCAGTTTGGTAAAGCCATCGGCGATTTCCGCCGCGCCGGGGCGGTCGTTATCCGCCACGGTAATCAGCACCGTGCCCTCGGTGGGCAGGCGGTTAACCGCTTCCTGCGCCTTCCAGTAAGCCATGCCGAAGGAATCGGCGATGCCCAGAACCTCGCCGGTGGATTTCATTTCCGGCCGCAGCACGGGGTCAACCTCGGGGAACATGTTGAAGGGGAAGACCGACTCTTTAACGCCGTAGTGCGGAATCTTCCAGTTCTTAAGTCCGAGGTTCTTGACTTTCTTACCCATGATTATCTGCGTCGCCAGCCGCGCCATCTGGACGGAGCAGACTTTAGAAACGATGGGAACGGTGCGGGAGGCGCGGGGATTTACTTCTATGACATAGACGACGTCTTTACAGAGAACGTATTGGACGTTCATCAACCCCACCACCTTAAGCTCGATGGCGATGCGGCGGGTGTATTCCTGGATTGTATTAATGTGTTTCTTCGCCAAGCTGACTGGCGGTAAAACGCAGGCGGCATCACCGGAATGAACGCCGGCGTACTCGATATGCTCCATGATGGCGGGGATAAAGACCTCCTTGCCGTCGGAGATGGCGTCGGCTTCAATCTCAATAGCGTTCTCTAAGTACCGCTCAATGAGGAGGGGCTTATCCGGCGTAATGGAGACGGCGGCGCTAACGTAATGAATCAGCTCTTCTTCGTCGTGGATAATCTCCATACCGCGCCCGCCGAGAACGTAAGACGGCCGCACAATGAGCGGGTAGCCGATGCGTTTTGATACCTTTAGGGCTTCATCAAGGCTGTAGGCAGTGCCCGCCTCCGGCTGGGGTATGCCGTACTTCTTCATCACCTGGCCAAAGCGCCCGCGGTCCGAGGCGATATCGATTGAATTCACGGAGGTGCCGAGGATTTTTACGCCGTACTTTTCCAGTTCCGCCGAGATGTTTAACGGTGTTTGCCCGCCGAACTGCACAATGATGCCGAGAGGTTTTTCTCTTTCATAAATGTGCAGGACGTCTTCAACAGTCAGCGGTTCAAAATAGAGTTTGTTGGAGGTATCGAAGTCGGTGGAGACCGTCTCCGGGTTGCAGTTAATCATCAGCGTCTCGTAGCCCTCATCCTTTAAAGCGAAGGCGGCGTGAACGCAGCAGTAATCAAACTCGATGCCCTGCCCGATGCGGATAGGCCCAGAGCCCATGACGATGACCTTTTTCTTCTGGGTGGGATTGGCTTCGTCCTCTTCTTCATAGGCGCTGTAATAATAAGGCGTAGCGGCATCAAACTCGGCGGCGCAGGTATCCACCATCTTGTACACAGGTTCAATGCCCCAGGTTTTACGCTGCTGGCGCACCTTATCGAACGATTTTTTAGTCAATGCAGCAATCTGCTCGTCGATAAAACCCAGCCGCTTGGCGTTGAGCATCAGCTGTTTAGTCATACTCTTTGTCTTTAAAGTCTGTTCCATATCGATGATGTTCTGCATCTTCTCGATGAACCAAATATCAATTTTAGTATGGTCGGATAAAGCCCTGGGAGTGATGCCGCGGCGTAAAGCGGCCATTAGAGCCCAGATACGCGTCTCGTTGGGGAATAAGCGGTAGGAGCGGATATTATCGGTCAATTTCCAATCTGGGTCTTCCCAGAGGAGCGAGCGTTTACTGAACTCCAGCGAGCGCACGGCTTTTTGCAGCGCCGCCTCAAAACAGCGGTCAATCGCCATAACCTCGCCGGTGGCTTTCATCTGGGTGCCGAGCGTTGGGTTGCTGTCGGTGAACTTGTCAAAGGGCCAGCGAGGTATCTTAACGACGACGTAGTCCAGCGCCGGCTCGAAGCAAGCCATCGTCTTGCCGGTGACCTGATTAGGAATCTCATCCAGCCGTTTGCCCACGGCAATCTTGGAGGCGACGCGGGCGATGGGGTAGCCGGTGGCTTTGCTGGCGAGGGCGGAGGAGCGGCTGACGCGGGGGTTCACCTCGATGACATAGTAATTCTCACTCTTGGGGTCAAGGGCGAACTGGACGTTACAGCCTCCCTCGATTCCTAAAGCGCGGATAATCTTAAGGCTTGCCGAACGCAGCATCTGGTATTCTTTGTTGTTCAGGGTCTGGCTGGGGGCGATAACAATGCTATCGCCGGTGTGGACGCCCATGGGGTCGAAGTTTTCCATATTACAAACGGTAATGCAGTTGTTAGCGCCGTCGCGCATGACTTCGTATTCGATTTCTTTCCAACCGGCGACGGATTTTTCTAAAAGCACCTGATGAATCGGACTGGTGGCCAGGCCTTTGGAAACGACCGCTTCCAGTTCTTCAAGGTTATTCGCCACGCCGCTGCCGGTGCCGCCCAGCGTATAGGCGGGGCGGACGATGAGGGGCAGCCCAATGTCTTTGGCGGCCTGGCGCGCCTCCTCCATGGTGTTGACGCTCATACTGTCCGGCACAGGCTCTCCGATATTCATCAGTAACTCTTTAAAGAGCTCGCGGTCTTCCGCCTGCCGGATGGTCTGGATGGGCGTGCCCAGGCTTTTAACATTATATTTCTTCAAAACCCCGGCGTCGTCCAGTTCTACCGCCAGGTTAAGACCTGTCTGTCCACCAAGGGTCGGCAATAAGCCATCCGGGCGCTCTTTTTCTATAATGCGCGTCAAGGTATCAACCGTCAGGGGCTCGATATAAACAACGTCGGCGATGCCTTCATCGGTCATAATGGTGGCGGGGTTGGAATTCACCAGAACGGAGATAATGCCCTCTTCCCGCATAGCCTTGCAGGCCTGCGTGCCAGCGTAGTCGAACTCCGCTGCTTGCCCGATGACGATAGGGCCGGAACCGATAATCAATACTTTTTTGGGCTTCAAGATTTTTTCACTTTCGACTTTTTTATCATCTCCAAAAATCTATCAAACAGGTAACGGCTGTCCCATGGGCCCGGCGAGTCCTCGGAGTGGTACTGGATAGAGAAGATGGGGAGTTCTTTATGGCGCAGACCTTCCACTGTGCCGTCGTTGAGGTTGATGTGCGTGACTTCCAGCCCGTTTTTCAACGACTTGGCGTCCACAGCATAGCCGTGATTCTGCGCCGTAATGTAAACCCGTCCCGTTTCCAGTTCACGCACCGGGTGGTTGCCGCCGCGGTGGCCGAACTTAAGTTTATAGTTGCGTCCGCCAAAAGCGCGGGCAATCAGCTGGTTGCCGAGGCAAATGCCCATGACGGGTTTTTTATCAATAAACTGCTTAATATTCTCTACAATATAATCCAGCAAATCGGGGTCGCCGGGGCCCGGTGAAAGTAAAATGCCGTCCGGCTTTAGCGCGAGGATTTCTTTAGCCGACGTGGTGCACGGCACTACCGTGGCATCACAGCCCAGGCGATTTAAAATTCTAATAATGTTGTACTTGAGCCCAAAGTCCACCGCCACGACGTGATACTTTTTCTTGGAGGCGGTACTACTCCACCGGTAAAGTTTTTTGGTGGTGACCTGTTTAACAAAATCAATCGTGCCGTAGTCCGGCGACTGCTTTAATGTTTTGAGCGCCTGCTGGGGGGTCTTGGAGGTGGTGATAATGCCCATCATCACGCCGTGCACACGCAGGCGGCGGGTAATGGCGCGGGTATCCAGTCCGTAAATACCAGGGGTTTTATTCTTCTCAAGGTATTTGTGGATGGTTTGTTTGTTGAGATAATGGCTGGGTGAAAGGCACTGCTCCCGCACAACGAAGCCGCGTACCTGTATCCTGGCCGATTCGATGTCTTCTTTGTTGGTGCCGTAATTGCCGATGAGGGGATAGGTGGGGACTAAAATCTGTCCGGCGTATGAGGGGTCGGTAAGCATTTCCTGGTAACCGACCATGCTGGTACAAAAGACAACCTCGCCGATTGCGTCGCCGAGATCGCCAAAAGCATAGCCCTGATATACCGAACCGTCTGCCAGGACTAAAATTGCTTTTTTATCCATGATTATACGCTGCTAGATATCATTTGATTGTATCACAAAACACGCGCTTAGGTATAGACTTGCAGGTTATTATTGTTGGAATTCTTGTATAAATCAACCTTAAATAAAATAATAGAGGGGAGACCGCCATCTCCCCCCTATTACCCGCGCCTTACGGCACAGCAGAAAGAAAAATAAATTGAAGAATGCTAGCTTTAAGTACTCCTTCTTTTCATGCTAGATAGCTGCCTCGTTTCTATCACCGGTGCGGACGCGTACCGCCATTTCTACAGGCAAAACGAATATCTTGCCGTCGCCGGCTTCACCAGTCCTAGCGTTCATTACAATTGCGTTAATAACCGTTGCTACGTCCTCATCCAGCACCACCAGTTCGATTTTTAGTTTGGGCAGGAGGTCAACCCGGTATTCACCGACCCTCCACTGCAATGAAAGGCCTTTTTGCTTACCGCGGCCGCTGACCTCGCTGACCGTCATGCCAAAGTAGCTTTTTTCTTCCAGGGCTTTTTTGACCGCATCCAGTTTTTCTTCACGGATTATTGCTTCTATTTTTTTCATCGGAGAAAACCTCCATAAGCCCTTTCGCCATGCTGCGAGATATCAAGACCAACTGTCTCTTCAACCCGGTTCACCCGCAGGCCCATTATTTTGTCAACGAACTTGCCGATGCCGAGTGTCATTACGAAGGCGAAACCACCAACGGAAAGAATGCCGACCAGCTGTTTGGCCACCTGCATCCAGTTACCGAAGATAGCGCCGTCAGCACCGGCGGAATTAACCGAAGCGGCAGCAAAAATACCGGTGGCGATAGCCCCCCAAATGCCACCCAGACCGTGGCAGGCGAAGACGTCAAGCGAATCGTCAACGCCGCGCTTTATCTTGAGCAGCACCATGCCGTAGTAAGAAATCACGGCGGCAATTGCACCGATGGCCAGACCTGCCAGCGGAGTCACGAAACCGGCGGCGGGGGTAATTGCCACGAGGCCGACGACTGCGCCGGTGACCGTGCCTAAAACGGTGGGGCGCTTGTGTATCCAGCTGATAATCATCCAGGTAAAAGCCGCACCGGCCGCTCCAAGATTGGTGGCAACAAAGGCGCTGGAAGCCAGCCCGCCCGAGGTTAAGGCGCTACCGGCGTTAAAGCCGAACCAGCCGAACCAGAGCAGAGCCGCGCCCATAACGACCATGGGGATGTTGTTGGGCTCCATAGCCTCATCGGGGAAGCCACGACGCCGCCCCAGGAGAAACACCAGGGCTAATGCCGAAACACCGGCATTAATGTGGACAACAGTGCCGCCGGCAAAGTCGAGCACGCCCAGCTTAGCCAGCCAGCCGCCGCTGCCCCAGACCCAGTGGGCGGTGGGGAGGTAAACGATGGTCAGCCAAAGAGCGGCGAATACGAGTAAAGAGCTGAACTTAACCCTCTCCACAATCGCACCGGTAAACAAAGCAACGGTGATAATAGCAAACATCATCTGGAAAATCATAAAGGCAAGGTGAGGAGTAGTCGAGGCGTAGACCGCCGAAGCCTCCTGCCCCACATTATTTAAACCGAGGAAATTAAAACCGCCGATAATCCCGGCATGATCGGTGCCGAAGCCGAAGCTGTAGCCGTACAGCACCCAAAGAATCGCAATCAGTCCGAGACAAGCAAAACTCATCATGATGGTAGAGAGGACGTTTTTACGCCGCACCATACCGCCATAAAAAAATGCCAGTCCGGGTGTCATTAACATGACTAAAGCCGAGGATATCAGTAACCAGGCAGTATCACCCGTATCGATAGGCATCTTCTACCTCCTAATTGGTATTGATACCTGTATAATACGGGTTGAAAATTACACGGGGATTACAAAAAGGTTACGTTTGTGTTACGGCGCGGTAATCCGCCGAAGCAAATACATATATAGTTTGCCGTAGGGGAGGAGGAAGCGGGGATATAGTTTTTTGTCAATATAATTGGGAAATATTAAAAAAATGGCGGGAGTATTTGACAACTCCCGCCACCTGATGACTAAGAACTGATATTGCTTATTCGCCGGCAGTCAACGGCGTGTAGATTCCTGCTTTGAGGATAACGTACCTTAACGCCAAGCCGCCGATGATTTCAGTGACGACCGCCGTGATTATCAGTGCGGTGGAACTGGCATCGCTGAAATAGGTCCCTACGGAGATGCCCAGCGGTATTAAGACGCCGAGTACCACAACGCCAACCCAGAAAATGGCGGCGATGCTGCCACCCATCATCCTGGCAACGGCGTCCCTGGCGGAAACGTTATTATAAGTTGCGTTCCACAGGTAAACCGTGAGGATAACGGCGAAGGTTATCAGGGTAATCCTGGTGATATTTTCCATGAGGGCGAGCTGGCTCTCGCTGCCGCCCAGGCTGATGCCCAGAAGGATAGCCATACCGCCGGAAAAGCCGCAAATTACGAACAGGATAGGCAATATCGCCGAGTTCCAGAGTTTAATAGCGCTGACGTAACTGACGGCGAAGCCGGTATAGATTGACTGGGCAAAGGCAAAGATGCCTGCGAGTACCTTGAAAGTAGTTATAGCGGCAGTGGCTTCCGGGAACCACTGAGCAAGAATGACGGTGATTATGGCAAAGATGCCGTAAAGGAAGATGAAAATAAAGCCGCGCGAAATCCAGGAAGTCTGCGGTTTACTCACCATGCGCCAAAAGAGCATCGGCTGGCCGAGGTGTATCATGTACGAGAAGCCCATAAGCGCCGAGAGGCATATTGCGATAAACATGCCCAAGACGCTGTTGAAGTAAGCCGCTGCCATGAAAAGGCCGCCGCTGATGCCACCAAGGAAGAAGGCAAAGGCAATAAATACTCCTCTACCGTCTATCCAGCTCTTCTGCTGGGTATATTTCACCATATATTCATACGGTTTAGTCTGATACATTGCTTTTTTACCTCCCCGACTTATTTCTATTCGTTAACCTTTTTATTTACCTTTATACCCTGAAGTAATATACGGACGGTTCCGTATCGAATTCAGGATGAAGCGGCAAGGCTTTCTTCTTGGCAATTAACTCGGACACCTCGCTGTGAGGGTCCTCAAGGTCGCCAAAAGTTCTGGCATTGGCCGGGCAGGTAATAACACAGGCCGGCGTTGCTTCACGGTCGACCCCCGGTTTTAGTCCGTTCTTAATTCCTTCATCAACACGTTCTACGCAGAAAGTGCATTTGAGGGGCGTACCCGGTTGATATGGAAAGAGTTTTTTACCCAGTTCTTCGTAAGGAGTGAAGCCCTGTCCGGGGAAGTATTCCAGTTTCGGGTCTTCAAAACGGGTCCGCTGCTGGTAAGGGCAGGCGACGATGCAATAGCCACAGCCAACGCACTTATCTTTATCGATAAGGACGATGCCGTCTTCGCGCCTGGAGGAAGCACCGGTCGGGCAAACCTTAACGCAGGCAGCTTCTTTACACTGATTGCATAAGACCGGCAGGAGGAGCTTTTGTATCGTCGGGAAAGTGCCTTTTTCCGATATCAGTATGCGGTTAAAGTAGATACCGCGCGGTACAAAGTGCTCCTGGCGGCATGCCAGCATACAAGAATAGCACCCGATACAGCGGTGTAAATCGATGACCATTCCCCATCTAGTCATTATTCTTCTCCCTTCTTAGCAGGATAGATTTTAACCTTAACGCAGGCATCGGCGCTTAAGCTTACCGGGTCAACGTGGTCTCTATCGATTTCCAGCAGGTCGTTGAAGTAAACGCCTTTGTTCCTGCCTACTTTCAGATATTGCGACCAGTGGCCGTTGATGCCGGCTACCGCCACTGCCAAGGGGTGAATGCCCTTGATGAGTGAAACCGGCCCTTTAATGCGCCTGCCGGTGGCAGTTTCCACCCAGATTATCTGCCCATTTTTAATGCCCTTCTTCTTGGCTGTTTCTTCGTTGACATTAATATAGTAGCTGTACGGATTCATATCCGACACAGAATCAATCTCGGGATGCATTTGGGTGCTGCTGCCGGTATGCAGAGTATCGCGGTATATCAGGGTGTAGAGGTCGAACTGCGGGTCTTTTTCTTCGTGGGCTTTAGTGGCGAAATAAGAAGGCAGCGCCGAGAACTGCTCCCACTGCATATGAATACCTTTACGTTCGCAGATGGCCTTGGCTTTTTCGCCCATGGTCTGAACGAATTCCCAGTATACCGGCACACGGGCGGGGATACTATAGCGCCAGTAGGCTTCTTCCGCTTTCTTGGGCCAGGTAATGCCACCGTTCTTCTTGAACCATTCCAGTCCTTTTTTCGGCCCGAAGAAATTTTTAAGGACGTTGTCGCTGATTTCAGCGTAGGTATATTTCTTCTTGAGGTTGAGTATTGACTTGCCTTCCAGCCCCCAGAATTTATTGAAAGAATCGACGAATTTAGCGTAGAACTCCGGCCCGACTCTCCAGGCAACGTCCAGCAGGACGTCCGGCATCGGCCTTCTTTCTTCTATCGGTTTATCGATTACCGGCTGCCGTATAAAGAACGCCCAGTCGTTCATACCCACCGGGCCGTTGAAGCCGGTCTGCAGGTTCTGGTCGGGGCAAACCGATTCCAGATAGCTGGCGTCCGGCAGAACGATGTCACAGAATTCCGTGATTTCCGTCAGGTAAAGGTCGAAGGTGAAGAAGAAAGGAATTCTCTTGAGCGTATCTTCCATGTTGGTTAGATTACCGCCGGACATAATCATGTTGTTGCCCCAGTTCATCCATGCCTTGGCTTCTTTATAGTCCGGACCTAGTTTTTCGTGGACTTCATCACGGTCGGATGAAAAGTAGAAAGGAGAATCGTTTACCCAGCTCCAGATTTTCTTAATGCCCAACGAGACTTCGGGTTCGGTGGGCATATCAATCGGCCACATCTTGTGGCGGACCATCTTGCCGCGGGTGGTTTCGCCCCACCACCAGCCAGCCAGGAGCATTCCCTCTATCGGGTCGGCAGAAACTTTAAATTCCGGCCGCCCGGTTTCTTCGTAGCCGAAGCAACTGGTGGGGAAGCCCATGCAACCGCCGGGAACGTCCATCGCGCCGATGACCATATTCAGCATATGCATGGCAGCGACGCTGTTGAAGGCGTTGCGGTGGTTGTTCAGTCCGCTGAAGGTGATAGCGGCAGCCGGTCTGAAAGGATATGTTTTGCCTTCGAGGGTAATCGTGCTGCCGATTCTCGCCTCGGTGACGAACT
>JAQTMM010000049.1 GCA_028714335.1 Dehalococcoidales bacterium | reverse complement strand
TGGTTTCCTACCTCGTTATTTTCAGCGGCAGTAAACTGCACTCTATTATCTTCTGGCTGATGGGCAGCTTCTCCGGCGCGCAGTGGTCGGAGGTGCTGGTAGTGCTGCCGTACGTCGTCGTTGGTACCACGGTAATTGTCATCTTCGCGCGGATGCTTAACGTGATGCAGCTGGACGAGGAGCAGGCGCAGCAGCTGGGCGTCAACGTGGAGACATTAAAGATAATTTTACTGGCCGCCGCCACTTTAATCACCGCCGCCAGCGTATCATTCGTGGGGACGATTGGGTTCGTAGGGATAATCATCCCGCATACCGTCCGCCTGATATGGGGGGCAGACCACCGCTACCTGCTGCCGCTGTCGATAATGACCGGCGCGATTTTTATGATTCTCACCGACCTTATTTCACGCACCGTCATGGCGCCGACGGAAATACCCATCGGGGTGATTACAGCAATCTGCGGCGCGCCGTTCTTCCTCTACCTGCTACGGCGGCGGACAAAGGCGATATTTTAGATGATGAAGACAGAACTTGAAATGCGCCAGGTGACACTGGGCTACGGGCACTACACGGTGATGAAGGACGTAACTTTCAAGGCGTCGCCGGGGGAAATGGTGGGGCTGATAGGCCCGAACGGCTCCGGCAAGTCCACCATCATCAAGGCTTTAAGCCGGCTGCTCAACCCCAGGACGGGGAAGGTAATGGTGGGGGGCAGAGAAATCGGGACTATCGGGCGGCGGGAACTAGCTTGCCTGGTGGGTGTGGTGCCACAACTGCCGCTATTGCCCAGCACGTTCACCGCATTTGAAATCGTGTTAATGGGTCGCAACCCACACTTAAAACTGTTTCAGACAGAGAGTAAACGAGACTTGGACCTGACGCGGACAGCGATGAAAAAGACCGGCACCGAAAAGCTGGCGAACCGCTACGTCAACGAGCTTAGCGGCGGGGAAATACAAAGCCTGCTAATCGCGCGGGTGCTGGTGCAGGAAACCAAAGCGATATTACTCGACGAACCCACCGCCAACCTGGATATCGGGAGGCAGGGCGAGATTTTAGATTTGATTAAGAACCTCTGCCATGTGGAAAAACTGACCGTGCTGGCCGCCGTCCACGACCTCAACCTGGCGGCGCAGTACTGCGACCGTTTGATACTGATTCACGAGGGGCACATCTACAGCCAGGGCACGCCCAGCGAGGTCATTACCGACGAAAATATTAAAGAAGTTTACGGGGCGGAAAACTGCGTCTATACCCACCCCGCCAACGGATTGCCCACCGTGCTTTTAAGCGCCCACGCCAATATGAAAAACAACCGGCACATGTAAAGGTTGGGGATAATGTATATAATAGGGATAAAATACATCGAGGGGTGCAGGCAATGGCTGGAAAAACACCGGGTAAAATAGACAACGAAGTGCAAAAAGCGGTGGAGGAACTGGAAGTGGATCTGGTGGGGGTTGTCCGCATCGAGGATATAAAAGACAACGACATCGCCAAGGCGGCGCAAAGGCTATTGCCGTCGGTGAAGTCAATCGTGGCGATGGGCATGGAGATTTACCCGGAGTTCCTCGACTTATCTACGCCGGAAATGATGATGGGCACACCCAATTTTAATAACATGCTGACGCGGCATAAAGACTATTTACGCGGCAGGCTGACGAGAGCCAGCTATGACGTCGCTAAAGCGTCACGCAAAGCCGGACTTAAGACGCTGCCGCTGCCCGGGGACGGCCCGGCGATTGACGGGAGGTTTTTAGAGGCGGTTATTTCTTATAAAAATGTCGCGGAGGCGGCGGGGCTGGGCAACATAGGGATGAACAGCCTGTTAATCACGGAAAAGTACGGCCCCAGAGTATTACTGAACCTGTGCCTGACCGAGGCGGCTTTGAAATCCACGGCGAGAGAAAAAACTAAAAACTGCCGCTTTTGCAATGTATGCGTCGCCAAGTGCCCGGCTAAAGCGCTGGCGCGCCCCAAGGACGGCGAGGTTTATGCTTTGAATAAATACGCCTGCCGGACTTACGTAGAGGCTTCCGGGGGCTGTTCCGAGTGCATGCGGGTCTGTCCGGTGGCGTCACCCAGATATCAATAGGAGAGTTGATGACATTAATCAATGAGACCATCGAGAAAATAAAGCCGCTGGACAAAGAGGCCATGGCGGCGGCGCGCAAGCGCCAGGACGATTTAACCAAACCGGCGGGCAGCCTGGGGCGGCTGGAAGAGGTATCTATCCAGATAGCCGGTATCCAGCGTAAAGCCAGCCCACAGATTAAACATAAGGCAATGATAACGATGGCGGGCGACCACGGCGTGCTGGACGAGAAAATCGGGAACTGGCCGCGGGAAGTCACCGCGCAGATGGTCGAGAACTTTTTAAAGGGCGGGGCGGGGATTAACGTGCTGGCAAGACAGGCGGGGGCGAGGATAGTCTTTGTGGATATGGGCGTTGCCAGCGACCTCAAGCCAGATAAACAACTAATCGTCAGGAAAGTGGACTATGGCACAAAGAATATGTGCAAAGAACCGGCGATGACCGATGAACAAGCAGTCAAAGCCATAGAAGCCGGTATAGAAATCGTCAACGGTGAAGTTAAAAAGGGGCTGGACATCGTCGGCACCGGTGACATGGGAATCGGCAATACGACCGCCAGCAGCGCCGTCTTTGCCGCATTATCCGGCAAGACGGTAGAGGAAGTTACGGGGCGGGGGACGGGCATTAACGACGACCAGCTTCAACACAAGATAGACGTCATAAAACGGGCGCTGGCGCTGCATAATCCTAATCCTGCACAACCGCTCGAAGTGCTGGCTAAAGTGGGCGGATTTGAAATAGGCGGGCTGGCAGGGGTGATGCTGGGGGCGGCGGCGCAGGGTGTACCGGTGGTCATTGACGGGTTTATCTCCGGGGCGGCGGCTTTAATCGCCACAGCGCTGGCGCCGCAGTTAAAAGACTACATCATCGCGGCGCACGTATCGGCGGAAGCGGGCCATACCGCTATGCTGGACTATATGGGACTAAAACCACTTTTAAGTTTGCAAATGCGCCTGGGCGAAGGCACCGGCGCGGCTTTAGGGATAATCGTTGCCGAGGCAGCCGTCAGAACCCTCAACGAGATGGCGACCTTTGCCGAAGCAGGGGTATCGGATAGTTCGACGGACTCACCATAAAAGGAGACCAGGAATATTACAAGTTTCTTAGCCGCGATACAGTTATTGACCAGCATACCCATCCGCCTCAAGGGCGAACTCACCGCCAAACAGCTGGGGCGCGCTACGGTATGGTTCCCGATAATCGGCCTAATCATCGGGGGGATACTGGCGGGGCTTAACTGGGTCTTCAACTTGATTCTGCCGCCCCTGGTGACCAACATTTTACTCATTATAACACTGGTGATTCTAACAGGCGCGATGCATTTGGATGGACTGTCCGACACTTGCGACGGCATCGCCGGACACAAGACGGTAGAGGAGCGGTGGAAGGTGATGCACGACAGCCGGGTGGGGGCTTTCGGGGTGGTAGGGATTGTGCTAATACTGCTGGCGCAGTACGCCGCTTTGAGCAATGTACCATCGGATAAAATGACGCCCGTATTACTCCTGATGCCGACCATTAGCCGCTGGGCGATGGTTTACTCAATATTCGCGTTCCCTTACGCGCGCCCGGCGGGGCTGGGCAAAGCTTATAAAGAAGCGACGGGCTGGGTGCAATTCATGATAGCGACGGTGATAACGTTGGCTATTGCCGGGGGGCTTTATCCCCTGTTTAACGCCGGGGGATTTTTATTGTTCGGCGGGGTGGCGGTAGTGGCAACCGCGCTGGCGTTTTATTTTAGGTATAAATTCGCCGGGTTGACGGGCGATACCTACGGAGCGACTAATGAAGTGGCCGAGGTGATGGCGCTGATATTTGTTATAATAATATTTAAAGCGGCACCGAATTTATTGGGGTAAACCAGCTAGAAATGGATTCCCGCCTTCGCGGGAATGACGAGGTAAAGGAATACTGATTTGAAAAGCGTACTTTTAACCGGCGGGGCACGGAGCGGTAAAAGCATCATGGCGCAGGAACTGGCGAGAAAAATCGGCGGCGCGGTGCTGTTTGTGGCTACGGCCGAAGCCGGCGACGACGAGATGCAGGAACGCATTGAAAAGCACCGCCAGGCCCGCCCAGCCGATTGGGGAATACTGGAGGTTACCTCAAACCTCGGCAGCCAGATAACCAAGCACCGCGGCGGCATTAAAACCATTATCATTGATTGTATTACACTGCTGGTCAGCAACATCCTGGGGCAGTGCGGGGAAAAGGCCCGCCCGGTGGCGATAGAAAAAGCCGTCACGGCGGAGATAAACGAGCTGATAAAATGCATCAAGAAAACGCGGGCAAACTTCATCATCGTAACTAATGAGGTGGGGCTGGGCATCGTCCCGGGTGACAAGACCTCACGCCTCTACCGCGACTTGCTGGGCAAAGCCAACCAAATGCTGGCGGCGAGCGTTGACGAGGTGTATTTACTGGTTGCCGGTATACCAATCAAGGTAAAGTAATCCCACCGTCAATGTATTGACAGTACTCAAACAGTAGTGTAATATAGGCTAATCGGATGCCCTAACCGGAAAGATAGGGCGATTTTTTTTCAGAGGTGAGGAAGATGCCATATTACATGATGTTATCCAAGTTAACCGACCACGGAAGAAAGACAATGATTAAAAATCCCGGCAGACTCTGGGAGGTCAATAAAGAGGTAGAGGATATGGGGGCAAAAATAATCTCCCAGTACGCCTTACTGGGCGAATGGGACTTCGTCAATATCCTGGAAGCTCCTAACAATACCGTCATCGCCAGAGTTGCCTCGGCGCTGGGTTCCCGCGGCACTATAGAGCCGCTGACCCTGGCCGCCATCACCGTGGAAGACCTGATTAAAGAAATCCAGATGGCGAAAGCGCTTAGCGACTAAACAGCGCCAGCGAACCGCAAAAAGCAATCAACCACATCCGTGAATAAAGACTTTTTGTAAGACTTCCGGGTGTGGTATTGTTTATACGGAGGATCTGATATGACGGAGAGGTCGTTAAAGTGGTACCGACAGCTTGCCGACAAAAAGGGCAGGCTGGAAACCGGCTGTTTTTTGGTGGAGGGGCAAAAAGCCATCCGGCAGATTGCCGCCAGCCAACCGGACGCTATAACCGAGATTATATCCGTCGAAGAGCCACCGGAGTCTTTACGCAACTATCCGTCACGTATCATTAACGCCAGCGAGTTCGGGTACATCAGCAGTGTGCAGACGCCGCAGGGAATCCTGGCATTAGTGAAAGCTCCGGAAGATATTTATTCCCCCACCCTCCCTAAAGATACCGGCACTCATATCCTGTTGCTGGAAGATATCCAGGACCCCGGCAACGTGGGGACGCTGATACGCACCGCCGCCGCCTTAAGATACGACGGCGTTATTTTAACAGAAAACTGCGCCGACCCGCTCAATCCTAAAACCGTGCAGGCCTGCGCGGGGACAGTACTATCTTTATGGCTACGGCGAACGGCGCAATATTTAGAAATCGTCAAGTCGCTAAAGCAGGACGACCATAAAATCATGGCCGCCGAGGTTAGAGGCAACGACACTCCTGTGATGCTGACACGCAATAAAAAACTGGTGCTGGCACTGGGCAATGAAGCCACCGGTTTATCGCAGCCGCTTTTAGAAATAGCCGACTACCGCGTGCGGATACCCATGATGCCGGAAAAGGCGGAAAGCCTCAACGTGGCCGCCTGCGGGGCAATACTGATGTATGTCAGTAAAAACTAGCCCTATTTATCCATACCACGCTTGAGTCCGCGGATGTAGGAAATTTCGCCGGTATGCTGGGCGGCGTGGCTGACAAGGATATTAATCACCATTGCCAGGGGCATCGGCCCAAAGCGCATCTCAATTTTCTTATCCAAATCCGCCGGTTTAAGCGTGCCGACATAAGCCAGTGTATCTTTCCGTACTGCTGCGCCATAATCGTTGATTGCCTGCAGCTTGGGCACCTTAAAAGCGTCCACCTGTTCGGGACCCTCAAAATGAGCGCCTTCTTCGGTGGCCGGCAAGCCGAGTTTATCATACCACTTACCGGTTTCCCAAAGCGTTGGTTTTTGCTGGAGCATCTGATGGATGAACATATCCTCGGCTTTATAGACGTGGAAAAGAATTAAGCCGATAGAGTTAGCGCCGCTCTTGGGCTGCCAGGCAATTTCTTCCTGCGTCAGGGTTTCCATAGCCCGTTTGATTCCCATGTCAGCGCCTTCAATCTGCGCTTTGATGAATTCCATTACTTCCATTGAACTGCCTCCTGATAAAGTAATAATGATGTTGTATTTTGTATTATAGTCAGGGAGGCGGGGGACAGTCAACCGATATATCGGAAAATAGCGGGATTATTGTTGAATAAAAAGGCAATAAGGTAATAGAATACAAAGAACATAGAAACGAGGCAGACATGAAATACGACTTCGACAAGATAATTGACCGGAAGAACACCAACAGCGCCAAGTGGAATCTGGTGAAACCAATTTATGGGAGTGAGGACGTCATCCCAATGTGGGTGGCGGATATGGACTTCCCCACCGCCCAGCCGATTGTTGACGCTTTAGTAAAGCGCGCCCAGCACCCCATTTACGGCTACGCCGATACGGGCAAAAGCGTAGTTGAGGCAGTGGTGGAAAGAATGAAGCGGAAGTATAACTGGAAGATAAAGCCGGAGTGGGTGGTCTTTACGCCGGGCGTTATCCCCGCCATCAGCGCCGTTATAAAGTCTCTGACGCACCCCGGCGACGAGATAGTTTTGCAGGAACCGGTTTACTATCCCTTTTTCTCCTGCGTTAAAGAAAACGGCTGCCAGATTGCCGTCAACCAGCTTAGGTTTAAAGACGGGCAGTACCAGATGGACTTTGCCGATTTAGAGAATAAGTTCAAGCCGCAGGGAGGCATGCACTTTAGAGACAGCCGAATCAAGGCAATCGTGCTGTGCAATCCGCATAACCCGGTGGGGCGAGTGTGGGGACGGGAAGACTTAATAAAGCTGGGGAAAATCGTCATCGGGAACGGGAGAATCGTTATCTCCGACGAGATTCACTGCGAGTTGATGCTTAAAGGTTATAAACACACGCCCTTCGCGTCAATCTCTAAAGAGTTCGAGCAGAACAGCATCGTGTGCATGGCGCCGAGCAAGACCTTCAACCTGGCGGGGCTAAGCGCCTCGTCTATTATCATCCCCAACAAAAAGCTGCGCGATGCCTTCCGCGAGGCGGGGGCGGGGCACGGGCTTAACGTCTTCGGCATTACGGCGCTGGAGGCGGCCTACCGCTACGGCGACGAATGGCTGGAACAGCTGCTCGACTATTTGCAGGGAAATCTGGATTTTCTTAATAAGTATTTCAAAGAAAAAATCCCCCGGATAAAGCCTGTCCAATTGCAAGGGACTTATCTGCTTTGGCTGGACTGCCGGGGGCTGGGGCTGGACGATAAAGCCTTGAGCGACTTTATGAAAAAGCAAGCGAAATTGGGCTTTGACGACGGGACAATGTTCGGGGAGGGGGGCTCGGGGTTTGAGAGGATGAACATCGCCTGCCCGCGCCCGATGCTTAAAGAGGCTTTAGAGCGCCTGGAAAAAGCGGTGAAAAACCTTAAGAAAGGATAAGCCATGACGAAACTGCCTTACGCCAAAAACATCGTGACCGAGACCCGCGAATACACCAAAGAAGAAATCGCCATGATAACGGAAATGATGAAGAAAAGCCCTATCAAGTCGACCATCGAGATGGAGCGGCTGCTCTGGATGGACGATGAAAAAGTAAAAGGCGCCACATTTTACATGGAATGCATCTGGCTGTGGGGCGGTAAAACGACATCCGGCACTACCGAAGCGCCGCACCAGCACGCCCATGACGAGGTCATCGGGTTTATCAGCAGCGACCCGGACAACCCTAAAGATTTGGACGCTCGAATGGAGATAATCCTCGGGGACGAGACACACTTCCTGACCAAGAGTTGTTTAATTTACATTCCGGCGGGGATGAAGCACTGTCCCCTTACCTTCCGTAAAGTTAACCGCCCGGTGTTCTTCTTTACACTGATGCCCATCAGCCGTTACGGCAGAAAGAGCGAAAGTCCGGTAGGTAAAGAACCGACGATAAAGATACCCAAGTTCAAGACGCCACCCAAAGATAAGAACGGGTCGCGGTACGCGCGCTTCATCATCACCGAGCCGAAGAGCCACGCGCCGCCCAGGAAGAAAAACCAACCCACCCCTCCCCCACCTAAAGCCAAGACGTCACACATGGTGTCGCTGGACAACGAGGTGCTGCCGGGGGCTTTTTACGTTGACTTCGTGTGGATATGGAGCGGGGATATGACGATGGCGCCGGAAGCGCACGCCCATAACTGGGACGAGATGATTGGGCTGGTGAACTGGGGTGACAAAAAGAACATCCGTAAAATCGGGGGGGATGTGTCTATAAACATCGCCGGCAAAGACTACGACATCGAGCAGAGTTCATTGGTCTTTGTGCCGAAGAACGTCAAGCACTGCCCCATCGAATTTAAGAAGATAAAGCGTCCGGTGCTTTGCTTCACCATCGGGCACGCTAAAAAGTGGAGTCAGACGAAAAAGAAGAAAAAGGCTTAGTTATTCTGCTTAGCCGTTCTTTTAAGCTGGGCAATCAGCATTGCCGCCAGCACGCAAACGCCGCCGAAGATAAGGCGCAGGGTTAAGTCTTCACGTCCGGCGGCCACGGAAAAGACGCCGGCAAAAACCGGCTCCATTGTCAGCACTACCGCCGTCAGCGTTGGGGAGATTATCGACTGCGCCCAGGTCTGCACTAAAAACGCCAGAGCCGTCGCCAGCACGGCTGTTATCCCCACCGTCCACCACACTGTGCCGTCCGGCGGCATCATGATGCCATCCGGCGAAGCGGCGATTAGGCATACCACTGCTACGGTAGTGATTTGCACCAGCGCTAAAGCATAGACGTTGTGCTGGTTTGACCAAGCCCCCAACCCGATGATGTGAAAAGCGACGAATAAAGCGCAGGCGACCGTCAATAACTCGCCGGAGCCGAAGTTCCAACCGTGCAGACTCAACAGCGCGAGGCCGACTATCGCTAAAGCGACGGCTATCCAGGTGTAGAGATTGATTTTGCGCTTCAAGATTATCCAGGCTAAAACGGGTGTAAAAACCACCGACATGCCGGTAATAAAGCCGGACACCGCCGGCGACGTCCACTGCAAACCAAAGGTCTGGGTAACGTAACTAGTGCCCAGCAAAATGCCCAAGATAGCGCCCTGCCACAGGCACTTAAGGCTGATGTGTTTGACGCTGGCGGGGTACAAAAGAAACATGATTACGGCGGCAATGGAAAAACGCACCGCCAGAAAATCCATCACCGGCATCTTGGCAATGGCGTCTTTAACGATGATAAACGTCCAGCCCCAGACGGCCGTAATGCAAACCAAGGCTATTACGGCAAGGACGGGCGAGGACTTCCAGTTACGCAGCATAGTATTTTATGTCAACCATTTCCAGAGAGTGTTACAGGCGGGGACGATGGGCTAAAGCGAACCGTTATATCTGCAGAACTTTGCTAAGGAACAGTTTGGTGCGTTCCTGGGTGGGATTGGTGAAGAGTTTATCCGGCTTGCCCTCCTCCACTATCTGCCCCTCATCCATAAAGATAGCGCGGCTGGCGGCGGCGCGGGCAAAACCCATCTCGTGGGAGACGACAACCATTGTCATACCCTCTTTAGCCAGCGCCAGCATGACGTCCAGCACCTCTTTAATCATCTCCGGGTCGAGGGCGCTGGTAGGCTCGTCAAAGAGCATGATTTTAGGATTCATAGCTAAAGCGCGGGCGATGGCGACGCGCTGCTGCTGCCCGCCGGAAAGCTGGGCAGGGTAACTATCGGCTTTTTCGGTGATGCCGACTTTCTTCAGCAGGTCTCTGGCGATTTTCTCCGCCTCCGCTTTGGAGCGTTTGCGGACTTTACGCTGCGCTAGCGTCAGGTTTTGCAGCGCCGTCAGATGCGCAAAGAGGTTGAATGACTGGAAGACCATGCCGACCTCACGCCGGACGGTGTTGATGTTCTGGGCGGTCTTTAGTAAAATCCCGTCCACTTCTATCGTGCCAGAGTCGTAGACCTCCAGGTGATTGATGCACCTTAAGAGGGTGGACTTGCCGGAACCGGAGGGGCCGAGGATAACGACAACCTCGCCGACGTTAACGTCCAGGCTAACGCCCCGCAGCGCATGGATGCGCCCAAAGTGCTTATGTACATTTTCTATATGGATTATCGGTTTAACCATAACTACCCCTAATACTTCCTTCTTGTCTCCAGCCAGGAAATAAAGCGGGCTGCGACCAGCGTTAAAACAAGGTAGAGCAAGGCAATAAGCGTCCAGACTGTAAGGGGATTAAAATGGGCGGCCATAAATTCACGGCCACGGCGGGTGAGGTCGGCCACCGCCACCACGCTGACCAGCGAGGTGTCTTTTAAAAGCATTATAAATTCGTTGCCTACAGGCGGCAGCACCACTCTAATGGCCTGCGGCAAGACGACATGAATCATGGACTGCAAATAACTCATGCCCAAAGAGCGCGAGGCTTCCATCTGTCCTTTGGGAATGCTCTGGATGCCAGCGCGGAAAATCTCCGCCATATAAGCGCCGTAGCACACCACCAGACCCACCACTGCCAGGATAAAGGGATTGGCTACATAATTTGCCATGAAATCCCAGTGAATAGCCTGGCCGATTTCTTTAATCAGGGCGGGGGCGGCATAGTACCACCAGATTAACTGCACCAGAAGCGGTATGCCCCTGATAATTTCTACATAAAGGGAGGCGATGAAATGGATAACCGGGTTTTTAGCGATTCGGCCCAGGCCGCCGATGAGTCCAACGATAATGATAAAGACAAAGGAGATAACCGTAAGCTCAACCGTGATTGCCAGACCATCGCGGACAAAAAGAAAAATGTCCCAATAAGGGTCCGGCTTTAGCGCTATGAGCAGAACGAGAAGCACGGCTACGGCAACGACAAGCCACCACCAGGGGTCGAGCTTTTCTCTCGGCTCGGCCCCCGGTATAAAGTTCAATTTTGGTGTTGGCGACTGTTCAAGTATCTCCGGAGGTTTCTTTTGAAAGGACCTCCACAGATTCCTGAAGAATCCATCTGAAGGCAAGTTTTACCTACCTAAGAAAGCCATTTAAGGGCGTACTGGTCAATCAATCCCTCATCAATAATAGCCTGGATGGCGGTATTGATTTTTGCCAGCAGATCCTCATTACCTTTAGAGACGGCAATGCCGTACTGCTCGGTGGTGAACATTTCACCAATGGTTTTTAGTTTGTCGGAATTTGTTGCGACATAACCCTTGGCGACCGGAGCGTCACAGATAACCGCGCTGATCTGCCCGTTCATCAGATCCTGGAAAGCCAGACCGATTTCATCGTAGTTTTTCAGGGTGCAGTTAGGAAGGTCTTCAACTTCCATCGCGCCAGTGGTGCCCAGCTGGGCGCCGACTTCGCCGGTCAGGTCATCTTTGCTGGTGAATGTCGTGTTGCCCTTTTGCACTACAACAATCTGTCCGGCAGTGAAATAGGGAGTGGAGAAGAGCATTTCCTCGGCTCTTGCCGGGGTGATGGTGATGCATGAAATAGCGCAAGCATACGTTCCTTGAGCCATACCAGCCA
>JAQTMM010000048.1 GCA_028714335.1 Dehalococcoidales bacterium | reverse complement strand
TCAAAGTAGTATCGTAGAGTTCAACCGATGCCAATTAACTGCCAACCTTGCCGGCGATAACATCGCCCATTTCTTTTGTACCGAGCTTCTTTTTTCCTTCGCTCATTATATCATAGGTCCTGTAGCCTTCACGCAGAGCGTCTTCCACCGCTTTGTCGATGACATCGGCTTCTTTTTCCAAAGCCAGCGAGTAGCGCAGCATCATGGCGGCGCTAAGGATAGTAGCGATAGGATTGATATCGTTTTGACCGGTATGGCGCGGGGCGCTGCCGTGAATCGGTTCATAAAGCCCAAAGATTTTAACGCCTGTCTGCGGCACGCCGGCAATACTGGCCGAGGGCAGCATGCCCATCGAGCCCGCCAGCATAGACGCCTCGTCGGTCAGGATATCACCGAAGGTATTTTCCGTCACCAACACATCCAGATATTTAGGATTCTGGATAATGCGCATGGAGCAGGCATCCACCAGCATATGCTCCAGCTCGATATCCGGATAGTCTTTGGAGACTTCCACGGCTACTGTGCGCCATAAGCGCGAGGATTCCAGCACATTAGCTTTATCTACCGAGATGAGTTTCTTCTTGCGGCGTTTCGCCAGCTCAAAGCCCACGCGGACGATGCGTTCGATTTCCTGCTCGACATAGAGCATAGAGTCAACGGCTTTTCTGCCGGTTTCCGTCTTCCAACGCCGCTTGGGCTGACCGAAGTAAAGCCCGCCGGTCAACTCGCGGACAAAGATGAAATCCACTCCTTTGATGACTTCCGGCTTTAAATTCGTGGAGTCCTCCAGAACAGGATGAACGTGAACCGGCCGCAGGTTGGCAAAAAGCCCCAGGCTTTTACGTAATTCCAGTAAGCCGTCTTCCGGGCGGACTTTAGCCAGGGGGTCGTCCCACTTTGGGCCGCCCACCGCGCCCAGTAAAACGGCATCAGCCTTTTTACAAAGCTCAATCGTTTCTTTAGAAACAGCAACACCCTCGCCATCAATGGCGGCGCCGCCGACCAGGCGGTGGTTGTAACTGAATTTATGCCCGTATTTCTTGCCGACGGCATCCAGCACTTTTATCGTCTCGTTAACGCATTCCGGTCCTACTCCGTCGCCGGCTAATACTACCAGATTAAAATCCATCAGTCCTCCTCATATTTCTAGGCTTTGGCTTGAGCCAATCTTTTCTTCGTGTATGCGACCAAACCTCCGGCGGTAATCAGTTCCGACATGAAATCCGGATACGGCTTGGCGGTGAATATTTTATTTTTAGTTATGTTCTTTATAGTGCCCTTTACCAAGTCAACTTCCAGAGCATCGCCGGTTTTAATGTTATCCACGGCTTCGGCGCACTCCAGCAACGGCAAGCCGATGTTAATGGCGTTGCGGAAAAAGATGCGGGCGAAGCTGTAAGCAATAACGCAGGAAACACCCGACGCTTTAATCGCCAGCGGAGCGTGCTCTCGGGAAGAGCCGCAACCAAAGTTACTGGTCGCCACAATGATGTCGCCCGGCTTTACTTTTTTAACAAAAGTGGCGTCAATGTCTTCCATGCAGTGCTTGGCAAGCTCGGCGGGGGCGGAGGTGTTAAGATAGCGCGCCGGGATGATAGCATCCGTATCTACATTAGCGCCGTATTTAAAGACTTTACCTTTTAGTTTCATCGAGACTCCTTAACTAACGCTGCCGGGACAGACCGTGCTCATCTTGCAGTTCTGGCAGCCCTTTCTGCGACTTAAAAATGCGCTATAAGCGGAAATAAGTAATAATAAAACCATTACCACAATCTTTGGAATAGTAAATTCTTGAACCAGCGCAATTATCAGCAGGACAAGCGGAACGAGGCTTAACAGCCCATATGTCGGCGGAGCAATTTTTACACCGACGCTCCGGCTGAATTTTTCCATCTCTCCTTCTTTAAACATCAACGCCGACAGCTTGCCCCACCCTGTTCCACACCACCTGTTGTAGTAATAGCAGTTGGTGCAGACCAGCTTGCGTAGGACAACTCCTACCAGTAATAGAGCAACCGCCAGATAAACCCAGGCGGCGATAGGATGTAAAAACCAGCAGGACACCGTGCCCAGGGCAATCCATGCCCCCATCGCCAGGTTGCTGACGATAATGGTCTGTGCCGGGTGCTTTTCTATTCCTTTTTCGTTGAGCTTCATCAATATTCTTTTCCCTGTTATTGGTGACTAAATTTTAACCAGCTTCTTATCCCAATCCTTAACGCGTTTGGGCTGGCCGGATTTATCTTTTTCTATTTCATGCCCCTCTGTTTTCAGCTTGGCAGATTGGGCGAGAACGCCACCGGGGTATTTTTCGTTCAATTCTCCCTTTCCCTTTAAAGTCCGCCAGTAAGGAGTGATATTCCTTTTTCCATCGGCGATGTCTTCCTCCGCGGCTTTGGCGGCAATACCCACAAAAATACCGGTGGTGATGGGGCAGCCAAACGTGGCATGATACTTATGCGCCATGTAGCCGCGTATCTGGTTGACGGTAATGAGCTTGCCGGAGGGGACCGTCTTCATTAAAGCGTCAACCTCAACCGGCGACGGGATGACCACCGTGCCTTCACCCCACTTTTTAGTCATCTTCCCTTCAACCGCCGAGACTTTAGGCAGGTGATTTTTCTTGGTCTGCGAGACCATTTTCTGCCGCCAGGTTTCTTTTAGTTTAGCCATCTTAATCTCCTTGTGGAGGAAGAGAAAACTACTTCATCACCTCGTCGGGGTGAGTGATTTTACCGGTAACAGCGCTGGCGGCGGCAACAGCCGGATTAGCCAGATAGACCTCCGACTTGGGGCTGCCCATACGGCCGACAAAGTTGCGGTTGGTCGTCGAGATACACCGCTCGCCTTCCGCCAGGACGCCCATGTGCCCGCCGAGGCACGGCCCACAAGTAGGCGTGCTGACCGCCGCGCCGGCTTTAACGAATGTTTCTATCAAGCCCTCGGCTAAAGCGTCGAGGTAGACTTGTTGCGTACCGGGAAGAATAATACAACGTATGCCTTGGTGTACCTTGTGGCGCTTCAAAATCTGGGCGGCCAGGCGCAGGTCTTCAATACGACCGTTGGTGCAACTGCCGATGACCGACTGGTCAATTTTGATGCCCCCTACTTTAGTTACCGGTTTGGCATTGGCCGGTGAATGAGGCAGCGAGACCTGCGGTTCAATGGCGGTGACGTCGTACTCAATTACATCCTGATATTCGGCATCGTTATCCGATTCGTAAACAAGGTAACTCTGTCTGGCTCTGGATTTTATGTAAAGTTGCGTCTTGTTATCCACGTGGAATAAGCCAGCCTTGCCGCCGGCTTCTATCGCCATGTTAGCCATAGTGAAGCGTCCGTCCATAGACAGCTCCTCAATGGCCTCGCCGGTAAATTCCATAGCGGCATAAAGCGCGCCGTCCACACCGATTTCCCCTATCGTATAAAGAATGAGGTCTTTGCCCCCTACCCATTTTCCAAGCTGTCCGTGATAGACGTACTTAATCGTCGGCGGGACCTTCATCCAGATATCGCCGGTAGCCATTGCCACCGCGATATCCGTCGAACCCATGCCGGTGGCAAAAGCCCCGACTGCGCCGTAGGTGCAGGTATGGGAATCCGCCCCGATAACAACATCACCGGGGAGGACTAAGCCCTGCTCCGGCAGTAGGACATGCTCGATGCCCATCTCCCCAACGTCATAGAACCTGATGCCGTATTCCTTGCAGAACTCGCGCATCTGTTTTGCCTGCTCGGCAGAGAGTATATCTTTGTTCGGCACAAAGTGGTCGGCGACCATGACGATTTTAGACTTATCAAAAACTTTGGATACGCCCAGGCGCCTGAACTCGTTGATGGCGATGGGGGCGGTAATATCGTTGGACAAAACCATATCCACCCGGGCGTTAATGAACTCGCCGGGAGCGACTACTTTTCTGCCGCAATGAGCGGCCAATATTTTTTCAGCTAGATTCACAATCTTCTCCTAATATACCTTAACGCTCAATTACTTTTCTTGCTCGACTTGGTTTTCTTATTGCTTTTGGCTTTCTTGGCCGAAAGCAAACGGTTCAGCGCATTTATATACGCCTTGGCGCTGGAAACGATAATGTCCGTATCAGAGCCCCGGCCGGTATAACTCACGCCTTCGCTCTCTATTCTTATCAGAACTTCACCAATGGCGTCAATACCCTCGGTGATGGATTTTACTGAAAACTCGGTTAATTGGTTGCGCACGGAAACCAAACGGTTGATAGCTTTATAAACGGCGTCAACGGGGCCGGTGCCTAGGGCGGCGTCCTCTAAAGCCTTACCGTCCGGTCCGATGAGCCGTACAGCCGCCGTAGGAATACCGCGGTCGCCGCAGGTAACCTGCAGGCGGTCAAGGTGATACTCCTCGGAGACGGTGCGCTGTTCTTCCGCCACTACCGACTCGATGTCGCGGTCGGTGATATCTTTCTTTTTGTCCGCCAGCTCTTTAAAAGCGGTGAAAGCCTTATTCAGGTCTTCGTCGTTCAACGTATAACCCAGCTCGGATAGGCGCTCGCGGAAGGCGTGGCGTCCGCTGGTTTTACCCAGCACCAGAGAGCTGGAGGGAATTCCTATCGAACGAGGGTCCATAATTTCATAGGTTTTCGATTCTTTCAGCATGCCGTCAACATGCAGGCCGGAGGAATGACGGAAGGCGTTGCCGCCAACGACGGCTTTATTGGGCTGCACCGGAAAGCCGGTGAGGTCGCTGACGAGGCGGCTGGTGCGGTAAATCTGTTTAGTGTCAACGCCCATTGTCAATTTGAAAAAGTCACCGCGCGTCTTAATCGCCATGATTATCTCTTCCAGAGACGCATTGCCGGCGCGTTCGCCGATGCCGTTGATAGTGCCTTCAACCTGACGGGCGCCGCAGCGTACGGCTTCCAGGGTATTGGCAACCGCCAGACCGAGGTCGTTATGGCAGTGCACGCTGACCACGGCTTTATTAATGTTAGGCACGTTTTTCATTACGCCGTTAATAATGGCGCCGAACTGCTGCGGCATGGCGTAACCGACGGTATCCGGTATATTCACGGTGGAAGCCCCGGCGTCAATCACGGCCTGAAGAAGCTGGTAAATAAATGCCGGATCGGTTCGGGAAGCGTCCATCGCGGAGAACTCAATATTATCGGTGTATTTCCGGGCGTGCTTAACCGTATCGCGGGACATCTCTAAAATCTGCTCGCGGCTCTTACGCAGCTGGTAAAAAAGGTGGATATCGGAAGAAGAAAGGACGATATGGATGCGGGGATTAGAGGCTTTCTTTATCGCCTTCCAGCTTTCGTCAATTGCCTTGATATTAGCGTGCATCAAAGCACAGACGGACGGCTTACGCACTTTTTCGGAAATTAGCCGTACGGCTTCAAAGTCGCCGGGGGAAGTCACGGGGAAACCAGCTTCTATAACGTCAACACCCAGTTTTTCCAATTGATGGGCGATTTCCAGCTTTTCCTGGACATTGAGGGTACCACCCGCCGCCTGCTCACCATCCCGTAATGTGGTATCAAAAATAATAACCCTGTCCATTAATAGTTCCTCCTTGAGAGAATAATTTTAAGGTACAACCCGATTAGTCCCCTCTCCTTAAATCAGAGAGGGGCCAATAAGGATGAGAATTATTCTCTTTGGGCCGGAACAATTAGCGTTCATGGTTATGGATACATTATACAGGCATCAATTTGATTTGTCTATACTAGTACTTTAGTCATAGTTAATGCCATAAACATGCTCAAAAAAGGCCACGAATTGTCCACATGGTTGACAAGTGTGTTCTATAGCTATACACTACATGTTACGATGGTAATTATTTTATGTCTAGTAAAACATCTTAAAGTGTATTTTAAAGAGTTTTGCGGACTAAAAGGCGTAAGGACGCCTTTTAGTGTTTTAATGAAAGAAATCGCATAATGAAGAGTTTTTTAATATTAGCGCTTTGTTTACTGTTATTACTACCCGCCGTGGTTAGCGCCGCGGCATCGGCGGATGATTCTATGTTAATCCGGGTAGGTCTCTATGAGAACAAACCTAAAATTTTCACCGATGATTCGGGCAATCCCGCAGGTTTCTGGCCGGATATCATCAATTACATCGC
The DNA here is from genome assembly GCA_028714335.1 of Dehalococcoidales bacterium. Classification (GTDB taxonomy): domain Bacteria; phylum Chloroflexota; class Dehalococcoidia; order Dehalococcoidales; family RBG-16-60-22; genus RBG-13-51-18. The sequence goes on along the minus strand of JAQTMM010000048.1, from coordinate 5,888 downwards.
GGCTCAAGAGGGGTGGCAGATAGAGTATATCCACGGCACCTGGACCGAGTGTCTGGACAGGCTGGAGAAAAACGAAATCGACATGATGCCGGATATGGCCTATACCGAGGAAAGAGATGAGAAATTTGATTTTTCTCAAGAGATTGTGTATGTAAGCTGGTCCAGGGTATACGTGAAAAATGATTCAAATATACAGTCTATTCTAGACCTCGATGGGAAGACCATAGCAGTTTTAGAAGGCAGTATTAATTACGTTGGACCGGAAGGGATAAAGAAACTCACAGAAACTTTTAATATTAATTGTACCTTTGTCCCGGTAGAAAGTTATGATATGGTTTTCCAGTTGCTGGATGAGAACACGGTAGACGCGGGGGTAGTGAGTAAAGACTATGCCTATATCCATGAGACCGATTTTAGTTTCATAGAAACCGACGTTGTTTTCCAGCCGGCTCGGCTTTATTTTGCCTTTCCACCAGATTCAACTCTAAAAACATACCTGATTGATAGAGTTGATAATAATATTGAGGCTCTCAGGGCAGATGGGGACTCAATTTATTACCAATCACTAGGAACATGGATGGGTTTAACACCTATTGAAAAACCTATAATTCCCAACTGGTTAATGTGGTTATTGATAGTTATCGGTATTGTGGCTCTGGTATTTGGCGGAGGAGCATTATTATTAAGAAGCCAGGTCAGGAGAAGGACAAGGGAATTAGCACAAGATGTCGCGAGGCGAGAAAAAACTGAAAAAGAGTTACGCGAATCCCAGGAGAAGCTGGGGCTGATACTTGAGACAATTCCACTGGGGCTGGTTGTTACCGATACAGCCGGTAAGATTCTTCAAGTAAACAAGGCCATCATGAACCTCATAGGCTTTGGCAAGAAGGAGCTGGTCGGGGAAAATTATCTGCATTTTATCGGAACAAAAGACCGTAAAAGAATGGAACAAAACCGGAATGAAGCAACCGTAGGCGGAGGGAACAACGGTCAGGAGTATATGTTAAAGAATCGGGACGGCAACAAGTTTCCCACAAAAATAACCTGGGCGCCTATTAAAGGGGCAGAGGGAAACAGCATCGGCGTTTTAGCGCTGTTTGAAGATATGACAGTTCAAAAACAAATTAACGAAGAACGTAAGAAGGTGGTCGAATACCGTGAGTTAGATAAATTAAGAACCGACGTGCTGGCCACGGTTTCCCATGAACTGCGTACTCCATTAGCCGGCATCAAAGGCTATACCACAATGTTGATGGACTATTATCACAAATTAAAACGAACGCAAAAATGGGAGTCACTGGCGGCGATAAACAGCTCCACCGACCGCCTGGCCGACCTGATTGATCATTTATTGGATATATCCAGGCTGGACTCCGGTTTATTTAAGTTGAAGCTGCAACCAGTTACACTTCATGTAACATTAACAGCAGCGATAAATGAAGCTAAATTACGGTCGCCTAAATACAAATTTAACAACAAAATAGACAAGCGGCTGCCGAAGGTAACTGCCGACCCACAGCGCTTACGACAGGTAATTGATAACCTGATAGATAACGCCGTTAAATACTCCAAGGAAGGAACTGAAATAGTTATCCGGACCGAGGTACGACCAGAAGAAATTTTAATCAGCGTTACCGACCAGGGTGTAGGAATACCTGCCGCAGAAATAACCAAAATATTCGGCCGCTTTTATCGTATTGAGGAAAGACTGCGGAAAGACCCGGGAGGATTCGGTTTGGGCTTGGCTTTATGCAAAGCATTGATAGAATCACACGGTGGTAAAATCTGGGTGGTGAGTGAAACAGGCAAAGGCAGCACGTTCTATTTTACTCTACCGATAAAGAAAAAGGGCGAAAAAAAAGAAACGCAATCAAGGCTAATGTAATTCACTCAGGTGTTGTTTAACTCTCACTCACCACTATGCATTCTCTCTTTTTACGCGGGAACGCACGGGTTTATCTTCGGGGGGTGGGGCGCCTAAGGTTCCCCTGACCATGGCGACGCGGCCGGTGCGGGCAATTTCCTTGATACCGAAAGTCTTAAGCAGCTTTAACATTGATTCTATCTTATCTTCATCGCCGGTGATTTCTATCGTCAATGTATCCGATGCCACGTCAACGATGTTGGCGCGGAAGATATCGGCGATTTCCAGAATCTCGCTGCGGGTGGCGGAGGTAGCTTTGACTTTTACCAGCGCCAGTTCACGGGTGGTGTTCTTCTCGGACGTAATATCGAATATCTTCACGACATCGATGAGTTTATCCAACTGTTTGCGTACCTGTTCGACGGTGTAGGTAGTGCCGTTAACGATAATGGTAACACGCGAAAGATGCTGCACCTCGCTGTGGCCGACGGCGATGCTGTCAATATTAAAGCCGCGGCGGCGGAAGAGACTCACCACACGGTTGAGGACACCGGGCTTATCGTTGACCAGAGCGACTAGGGTGTGCTTCGTCGTTGCCATGCGGACACCTCTTTCTTCGGCTGTTCGAGGAAGTTCACGTTGGATTCTCCCGGCGGCACCATCGGGTAAACGTTTTCTTCCGGCTCCACCATAAAGTTAACTAAAAACGGGCCTTCATGCGCCATTGCTTTATCAATAGCCGGCCTGACTTCTTCGCGTTTAGTTACGGTTATGCCGGCCATGCAATAAGCCTCGGCGATTTTAACGAAGTCGGGGCAGGATAGCGGGGTGGCTACATAGTTCTTTTTGTAGAAGAGGTCCTGCCACTGCCGCACCATACCAAGGTAGCCGTTATTCATAATAGCGATTTTTACAGCGATATCATCCTGGACCAAGGTTGCCAGTTCTTGAATCGTCATCTGTATCGAGCCGTCGCCGTCAATGCACCAGACTGTTTTATCCGGCTTGCCTACTTTAGCGCCCATCGCGGCGGGGAGGCCAAATCCCATCGTTCCCAAACCGCCGGAGGAAATGAACGTGTCCGGTTTGTCAAAGAAGTAATGCTGGGCAGCCCACATCTGGTGCTGGCCCACGCCGGTGACAACGATAGCGTCGCCGTTGGTGGCTTCGTAAATCTCACGGATAATGCGCTGCGGTAACAGTTTATCACCGTCTTTAATGTCCAACATCGGGTGCTGCTGGCGCCATTCATCAAGCTGGCGCAACCAACTAATGCGGCTGTTGTTCTCTACCAGCTTTTGCAGTGAAATCAAAACCGGCTTCACATCGCCGACGATGGGGATGTCCACCGGGACATTCTTACCGATTTCGGCCGGGTCAAGGTCGATATGGATAATCTTGGCATGAGGCGCAAATGCGCTTATCTTGCCGGTGACGCGGTCGTCAAAGCGCATACCGATGGCAATCAGCAAATCGCAGCTTTCCATCGCCTTGTTGGCGTAGCCGGTGCCGTGCATACCCGCCATGCCGTAGCTTAAAGCGTGATTTTCCGGGAAGCAGCCGATGCCAAGCAACGTTGTAATTACCGGCACCTGCGCCTTTTCCGCGAATTCTCTAAGAGCGCTGGACGCACCGGAAATAATAACGCCCCTGCCGGCGATGATAAGGGGCTTTTTAGCCTCATTTATCAGTTTAGCGGCATTCTTAAGCTGGGCAGGATGCCCCTGCGAAGGAATCTTATAGCCGGGTAGTTCCACTCTAGATGGAACAGTTAGCTCTGCCTGGTCGGTAAAAACATCTTTAGGTATGTCAATCAAAACCGGGCCGGGCCTGCCCGTCCTGGCAATATAAAAAGCCTCGTGGACGATTTTAGCCAGATGGGCGGTATCCATTGCCACATAGCTGTGCTTGGTAATAGGCAGCGTGATACCCGTAATATCAATCTCTTGAAAGGCGTCCTTGCCGATTTGCTCCCGGACGACCTGACCGGTTATAGCAACCATCGGCACGGAGTCCAGGTACGCATTAGCGATGCCGGTAACCAGATTCGTGGCGCCGGGGCCGGAGGTAGCCATACAGACGCCCACCTTGCCGGTAGCGCGGGCATAGCCATCGGCGGCATGAGCCGCGCCCTGCTCGTGGCGCACGAGGATATGCCGGATTTGTGGGTACTGCGGCAGTGTATCATAGAAAGGTAATAAAACGCCGCCCGGGAACCCGAACATTACATCCACGCCCTCGGCGATTAAGCTTTCACAGAGAATCTGGGCACCAGTTTTTTTCATACGAGCTCCTTAGTCTTTAAAAACCGCCCCGGTGCTGGCCGAGGTCACCTTTTCCGTATAACGGGCGAGGTAGCCAGTCTTAAACCTCGGCTGGAAGTCCGGCAGTTTAGCCAGGCGGTCGGAGATTTCTTTAGCGGATAACTCAACATCGAGCTTCCGGTTGGTAATATCAATGTTTATAATGTCCCCTTCTTTAAGGGCGGCGATGGGGCCGCGGGACGCCGCCTCCGGTGAAACGTGGCCGATGGAAGCGCCGCGGGTGGCGCCGGAAAAGCGTCCGTCGGTAATCAAAGCGACCTCTTTTTCCAGCCCGCTGCCGGTAATCAAGGAGGTAGGCGTCAGCATCTCGCGCATGCCGGGGCCGCCTTTGGGGCCCTCGTAGCGAATGACGATGACGTCGCCGGGTTTGATTTTCTTAGCCATGATGGCTTTGGTCGCCTCTTCTTCCGAATCAAATACTCGGGCGGGGCCTTTATGCTGCATCATCTCCGGTGCAACAGCGGCTTTCTTGACCACCGCGCCTTCCGGGGCGAGGTTGCCGAAAAGCAATGCCAGCCCGCCGGTGGGCGAATGGGCTTTATTCATCGGGCGGATAACTTCCGGATTCAGGTTTTTCACGCCGTTAAGGTTATCGCCGATGGTTTTACCGGTGACAGTTTTACACTTTAATTTCAGTAGACTCTTAATTTCATTCATGACCGCGGGGATGCCGCCGGCCATGTTCAGTACTTCAATATGATGGGGTCCTGCCGGACGCAGACTGCAGATATAAGGCGTCCGCTGGCTGATTTCATTGACCGTTTGCAGGCTAAAGTCGGCGCCGGATTCATGAGCAATGGCCATCAGGTGCAGGACGGAATTGCTGCTGCCGCCCAGCGCCATGTCCACTGTAAAAGCATTAAACACCGCGTCGGCGGTGATAATGCTGCGGGGGCGAATATCATCTTTAAGTAGTCTTAGTACCTGCGCTCCGGCTTTAAAAGCTAAAGCGCGCCGTCGGGCATCCACGGCAGGAATGGTGCCGTTGCCGGGCAAGCCCATACCCAAAACCTCGGTGAGGCAGTTCATAGTGTTGGCGGTGAACATGCCGGAACAACTGCCGCAGCCGGGGCAGGCCTGTTGTTCGATTCTAACGAGTTCTTCCTCGGTCATTTTGCCGCCGACCACCGCGCCGATGCCTTCAAACACGGTGTTGAGGTCTATCTTTTTGCCGTCCAGATTACCTGCCAGCATGGGGCCGCCGCTGACAAAAATAGACGGGACATTCAGCCTTAAAGCCGCCATCAGCATGCCGGGGATTATCTTGTCGCAGTTGGGAATAAAGACTAAAGCGTCAAAGGCGTGGGCTTCCGCCATGATTTCCACCGAGTCCGCAATTAACTCGCGGCTGGGCAAACTGTACTTCATGCCCGTGTGGTTCATGGCAATGCCGTCGCACACGCCGATGGTATTAAACTCAAAAGGAACGCCGCCCGCCGACCTCACCCCTTCTTTCACGGCTTCGGCTATTTTCGGTAAATGTATGTGGCCGGGAATAATGTCCGTGTAGCTGTTGACAACACCAATAAATGGTTTGTCCATGTCTTCCGGGGCGCATCCCAGGGCATAAAGCAGTGAGCGGTGGGAGGCTCTTTCCAGTCCTTTTTTTACAGCGTCGCTTTTCATTTTAACCGCCCTTTTTAACAGTCTCCACTAAAGAAAAAAACCGTCTTTTAAGACGGACCGGGGAAGAGAATTTT
>JAQTMM010000047.1 GCA_028714335.1 Dehalococcoidales bacterium | reverse complement strand
GCGTACGGGAATATTGACACCGGCAAGGGGCAAAAAATCCAGATTGAGTTCGTCAGCGCGAACCCTACCGGGCCATTGCACGTGGGGGCAGGACGCGGGGCAGTTATCGGCAGCACATTATGTAACGTAATGACGTCGGCAGGATTTGACGTCACCAAGGAATATTACTTTAACGATTCGGGCAGCCAGATGGACGCCTTTAAAGAATCATTGTGGGCGCGGTATCAACAGGCGCTGGGCAAGAACGCCGCGATGCCGGAAGCCGGATATCACGGCAACTACATGGCGGAGTTGGCGGAGGACATCAAACAAAAAGAGGGCGACAAATTTTTAAAGATGCCGCAGGCGGAGGGAATCGAGGAGCTGGGGAAAATGGGGCTGGCGACCATCCTGCAAGGCGTGCGGGAAGACCTGAAAAACCTGCGGGTGGAGTACGACGTCTGGTACAGCGAGAAGACGCTTTACGAGAACGGGCAGTTCGACAAGGTGATGGAGTTGCTTAAAAAGAAGGGGTACATCGCGGAGAAGGAAGGGGCGACCTGGTTCGTTTCCACGGCACTGGGGGAGGACAAAGACAACGTGGTCATCCGCGGCAACGGTGTACCGACGTACTTCGCGGCAGACATTGCCTACCATTATAATAAATTCATCGAGCGCAAGTTCGATAAAGTCATTGACATCTGGGGCGCCGACCACATGGGACACACCTCACGCATGAAGGCGGTAGTCGGCGCATTCGGGGTTGACCCGGCGCGGCTGGAATTCATTATCAACCAGATGGTGACTTTGCGGCGGGGCGGGGAAATAGTCAAAATATCAAAGCGTTCCGGCGACATGATAACTCTTAAAGAGCTATTGGAAGAAGCCGGGACGGACGCCTGCCGGTTTATCTTCCTATCGCGCGCGGCGAGCAGCCAGATGGACTTCGACATGGAGCTGGCGAAGCAACAAAGCGCGGAAAACCCGGTTTTTTATGTGCAATACGCCCACGCGCGCATCGCCAGTATATTGAGGGTGGCGGAGGAAAAGGGAGTGACGGACGAGGGCGGGGATGTTGCTTTGTTAACGACGGAACCGGAACTGGTATTAATCCGGAAAATGCTGCAACTGCCGGAACTGGTGGAAACCATCGCTACAACTTTAGAGCCGCACCACCTGACATATTACGCGCAGGATTTGGCGACGGTCTTCCACGCTTTTTATAAAGACTGCCGGGTGGTCAGCGACGACAAGGCGATGACGGCGGCACGGCTAAAGCTGGTTAAAGCGGCCAAGCTGGTGCTGGGGAGAACGCTGAATTTGATGGGCATGGATGCGCCGGAGAAGATGTAGTAGCTGGCACCCCACTACCCTACAACGAGATTCTTCACTTTGTTCAGAATGACAGAACAAACTAGAATTTCTGGCAACCGTTGCAGAAGTAGATACTGCCGCCCATATAGGGCTGTTTAAAGATTTTACCGCCGCAGACCGGACAGGGTTTATCAAGAGTGTTCTGGCTCAATTTGGTGACATAGCCTCCCGGTTTTCCAAAAATATCATTACTAACGTCTCTGCCGCCTTTGTCCGTCATTTCTTTGAGGGTGGACTTAACGCAGTTAAAGAGTCGTTTTCTATCGTCGGGGGTAAGGTCGGCGATTTTTTGCTTGGGGTGAATTTTAGCGTTATAGAGAATGTCCTGCAAGACGCCGTTACCCAAGCCGGGAATGCGCTGTTCGGTGGCGAGGAAGGCTTTGGCGCTTAGCTTTTGAACCTCCGGCGCGTTGATGAGTTTACTAAAGTATTCCCAGTCGAAAGCATCGGTCAGGGGTGAGGGCTTGGACCTGGCTATTTCATAATACTTATTCTCGTATTCGTTACCCTTAAAGCAGACCAGCCCGCCGTACATCTGGACGGAGCCGCTTAAAGCCGTGCCGTCCTCGAACTCCAAAAGCAATTGATGTTTTGGGGGGCGTTTTTCATCAACGCCGTGAAACTTTAAAGCCACACCGTCGGAAAAGAGCAGAAAGGCATCGCCGGCACGCATTTCAACGATGCCGGCGCGGTTGGCGGTTTCGCCTATCATTTTACCGCGCAGGCGGGCGTCGTAGTCTTTAGGGTCGCCGTGGTACCAGGCGAACTTGTGCGGTGAAAAATTGGCTAATACCCTAACGATTTTCTTGCCCTTGACGGTCTCATTAAGCTGTTTGGCTAAGTTAAAAGCTTCCGGCAGTTCTATCATAACGTTACTCCAATATTTTAAAGCTAAAGGCGCAGGGGAATCTGCCGCCGCTGGAAAGCGCCGAGGAACGCGTGGTGCAATCGAGATTTTTACCTAAAGCGACCTGGAGGTGGTGCTTGACATGGCCACCGCAGCAAAAGCAGTAAGTAATGGGAAGGGGTTCTTTAGCCTGCCCCAGACAATAACAACGATACGGCGGCTCTTTTTGCATATCGAACAGGGCGAGGATTTCACCGTTGGGCTGCAGTGTAACGTTGCCGACGACGCGGGAGGCACTGACGGCTTTTACCCTTTCTTCAAGGGTGTTGTTTTCTTTAAAAACGGTTTGAGAAATTTTAAGCCGTTTGCCGCCGAGGCAGCAGGCACAGCCCTCGCGGACGGCTTTACGCGTCTTAACGTCGAGGAGCTTGTTCATTTTCAACATAGCGCCGCGGAGCCAGTCGGCTTTTTTGGCGGGCGGGGTTTTACGCAGGACTTTATCGCCGCCGTCCATGATGTCGTTAATGATAGCGGGGGCGACGTTGGCGACTTTAAGCTGTTCCGCCAATCTTTCAATGCGATGGTATTCGTACTTTTTAGTAACCATTGCCTTTCCCTCTTTTTTAATTGTAGCCTAAAATACCAGACAACTGTATGTCATATTTGGTAACTAAATCCTGCTCAAAGGCAAGGGGCAGGTGATACCCCCTCACCTTAATCCTCTCCCGCAAGGGGGAGAGGAAATGATGGATTCCAGATTTCGCGGGAATAATGTTAATAATTAAAGTCCTTCTGCTTTGTATTGCGCCCCGAAGTCGGCGTATTCTTTGGGGACTCTTTCCAGCCAGAACATGAGTTTTTCCGGCACCTTGCTTTTTACCTTGCCCGGCACACCGACAATGAAGGAATTATCGGGAATAATCATGTCTTCCCCTACCAGACAGTGCGCCCCAATGAGGCAGTAGTTGCCGATTCTGGAGCCGTGCAGAATGGTGGAGTTGATACCAATCATCACGTTGTTGCCGATGCTCTTGCAGTGAACCATGGCGCCGTGGGCGATGTTGCAGTAGTCGCCGATAAAGGTATCGCCCTCGCCGGGGATGCCGGAGTGGACGACGCAATTATCCTCGATGGCGGTGTAACTGCCGATGACGACCTTGCCCGTATCGCCGCGGATGACAGCGCCAGGCCAGATGCTGGAATGCTCGCCGATTTCAACGTCGCCGACGACATAAGCCGCCTCGCTGACAAACGCGGTGGGGGCGACGCGGGGGGTTTTACCGTTAAAGCTTTTAATCATCACACACCTCTAATGCCTAAATCGTAGCAAGAAGGCGGTGGCGAGGTCAATCAGGTAATATTCAAAATTGTATTTTTGCAACCTTGTTATTATGTTTTTCACTGTGTTAGAATTTTTCTGTCAGGAGGTTCCCATGAAAAAGCGCGTCTTTTCCGGCATCCAGCCGACGGGCAACATACACATCGGCAACTATATCGGGGCCACACGCCACTGGGCGGCGGACCAGGATATATACGATAACATCTTCTGCATCGTCGACCTGCATGCCATTACCATCCAGCAGGACCCCAAGCAGATAAAATCTAAAATACGCGAGGTGACCGGGCTGCTCCTGGCGGCGGGCATCGACCCGCAAAAGTCCATCGTCTTTGTACAATCGCACGTGCACGAGCACAGCGAACTGGCGTGGATACTAAACTGCTTTATACCGATGGGCTGGATGGGGCGGATGACGCAATACAAGGAAAAATCCAGCAAGCAAAAGGAACAGGTAAGCGTGGGACTTTTCGACTACCCGGCGCTGATGGCGGCTGACATTTTGCTCTACGACACGGACGTGGTGCCGGTGGGCGAAGACCAGAAACAGCACGTGGAGCTAACACGCGACGCGGCACTGCGCTTTAACAATATCTACGGCGACATTTTCACCGTCCCCGAGCCGCGGATAGCGGAGATTGGGGCGCGCATTATGGGACTGGACGACCCCACCAAGAAGATGAGTAAGAGCGAAGAAGCCCCCAACCACGCTATTGCTTTACTCGACCCGCCGGACGTAATCCAGAAGAAAATCATGCGGGCGACGACGGATTCCGAGACGACGGTGGTCTTCGACGAAAAGCGCCCGGGAATATACAATCTGCTAACGATTTATAAAACCTTTACCGGTGAAAAAGACAAGGACATCGAGGCTAAGTTTGCGGGTAAGGGCTACGGCGACTTCAAAAAAGCCCTGGCGGAAGTAGTCATCGAAGGGCTGCGGCCGCTGCAGGAACGATACCAGAAAATCACCGGCGAGGCAGGGTATATAGATAAGGTACTGGCGGAGGGGGCGGCTAAAGCCCACCCGCTGGCGCAAAAAACGCTGGCTAAAGTACAAAAGGCGGTAGGGCTGGGGTAAAACTCAAGGTTCCTGCCCATGAACAACTTTACACTACCGGGCACCAAAGACACCGCACCACACCCCTCCAACTACGGGTGGATGATAGCCGTTGCCGGCGCCCTGATGATTTTTGTCACTTACGGGCTCATTTACAGCTACAGCGTCTTTTTTAAACCCCTCGCCGACTATTTTCAATGGGACCGCGCTTCGGTTTCCCTGATATATTCACTCTCTATGATTTTTCGAGGAGCGGCGGCCATCGGCACCGGATGGCTGGCGGATAAATTCGGGGCACGCAAGGCGCTGGTCTTCTGCGGCTTGATGATAACCGCAGGCTACGTACTCTCCAGCCAGGTAACGACGCTGTGGCAGTTCTTCCTCACCTACGGTATTGTAGAAGCCATTGGCGTCAGCGGCATCTTCGGCATCGCTTCGGCGGTGGTTTCACGGTGGTTCACTAAAAACCGTGGGCTGGCGCTGGGCATCGTCGCTTCCGGCTCCGGGCTGGGCACGCTGCTCATCGTCCCCGCTACCGAGAGGCTGGTCAGCGCATATGATTGGTCGCAGACGTTTATCATCGTCGGCATTGCCGCGGGGATACTGGTAGCGGGAGGGGCTTTGTTATTCAAGGAGCCGGCGCAACCTCCACCGACAGAAGTCAAGCAAAACAAGACGACGGAGACAGTAGGCGGCGCTATTAAAGACATCCGTTTATGGCTGGTGATGTTTTGTTTCACATTATTCCTTTTTGCCACGCAGATAGTACTGGTGCACCTGGTAAACCACGCTACGGACATCGGGATAGACCCACTGGTGGCGGCAACGTTTATGAGCGTCATCGGGGGCATCAGTCTGGTAGGGCGGCTTTCTACGGGGGTGGTGGCGGAAAAGATAGGTTTATATAAGAGCCTGTGGCTAATCTGCATATTCCAAGCGATATCATTTATACTGCTGCTGTTCGCAAAATCGGCCTGGATGTTTTATATCTTTGCGATATTCTTCGGGGTGGCATACGGCGGGGAAGTTACGCAGATTCCGCTGGTTATTTCAAGGTTCTTCGGGACCAAGGTGATGGCAACGCTGATGGGGGTAGTGCTTTTCGTGACGGGATTCGGCGGGGCGGCGAGCCCCTGGATAGCGGGGAAGATATACGATGTGACGGGCAGCTACAACTGGGCATTCATCATGGGAATTATTGCGTCGGTTTTGTGCATGGTAATGATATGGCTGCTGCAAAGAGCAGACAAAAGAGAACCCACTTAAAAGTTATAAAATCCTGCACCGTATAAAGTCATCAGCCCCAGTTCTATCACTAACACTAAAGCGGCTATGGCGATACAGATTAGCACCAGCCAGATTTTATTCAGTTTTTTAGAGTTGATAACGGCAGGTATAACGAGACCGCCCACCGTACTGAAAATTATGATAAACGGGGAAAACGCCTCCCATGACAGATCCATGCCCCCACCGAAGAGCCATAGCATCAAGTAGCCGAGGGCGATGAGCAACACAATTGCCGATATGGTGAGAATGATTCTGGAGCTTGTTTTCACAACCATAGTATATACTCTTTTGGAGTAAAGGTGTTTAGGGGGGGGTGGAAAAAACGGAGCGGGCTGAATAGCCCGCCCCATCTATTTTCTGTTTTAAGATTATCCCGGCTTTTTCTGAAAGATGTTATTTCTTATGTTTTTTAACAAAGCGTTCCATACGGTTAAGGGCTTCTTCGATGTCGGCTAAAGAGGTGGCGTAGCAGCAGCGGATAAAACCCTCGCCGCATTTGCCAAAAGCGGAGCCCGGCACCACCGCAACCTTCTCCTCTTTAAGCAAAGCCTCGGAGAACCGCTCGGAGGTCATGCCGGTGGGGGTTATGGAGGGGAAGGCGTAAAAAGCGCCCTTGGGCTCAAAACAGGGAAGCCCGATATCGTTAAAGCCTTTGACGATAACCTTACGCCGGCGGTTATAGTCCTCCACCATTTCCACGACGTCCGGCTCGCCGGTTTTTAACGCCTCGATAGCCGCCACCTGGGCGGGGGTCGGAGCACACATGATAGTGTACTGGTGTATCTTGGTCATGGCGGCGATGATTTCCGGCGGGGCTACAGCGTAGCCGACCCTCCAGCCGGTCATGGCGTAGGCCTTGGAAAAGCCGCCAAGGAGTATCGTGTTATTTTTAACACCCGGCAGGCTGGCAAAGCAGGTATGCTCGCCTTCATAGGTTAGACGGGCGTAAATCTCGTCGGAGATAACCATAAGATTATGTTTTTTGGCGACCGCCGCGAGGTCCAAAAGCTTCTGGCGCGTCATTACGGCGCCGGTGGGATTGGAAGGGAAGCCAATGAGAATCGCCTTGGTTTTGGCAGTAATCTTGGCCTCGATGTCTTTAGCCTCGACAGCGAAGTTGTTTTTAGCCGAGGTGCGGACCATCACCGGTTTGCCCTCGGCAAGAATGACCGAGGCATCGTAAGCCACGTAATGCGGGTCAGTCATGATGACCTCGTCGCCGGGGTTAAGGATGGCGCGCATTGCCAGGTCCAGAGCCTCGCTAACGCCCACGGTTATCAGTATCTCGCCTTCCGGTTTATAGCTGATGCCGTATTTATCCTTCAGGTACTGGCTGGTCAGGTTTCTAAGCTCAAGGATGCCGGAATTGGAGGTGTACATGGTATAACCTTTTTCAAGGCTCTTGACCGCGGCCTCGCTGATGTGCCAGGGCGTGGCGTAATCCGGCTCGCCGACGCCTAAAGAGATAACGTTTTCCATATCCTGTAAAAGGTCGAAGAACTTGCGAATACCAGACGGGGAGACGTTATTAGCCCGTTTTGAGATAAACTTATCCAACGGGGATTTTTTTGCAGTCATGGCGATTTAACGGCAGTGTTTAAAGGACGACCTGCTGCCGTTTAACCCCCTCTCCCCCATCAAGCAATTCACCATCGTCCTTATAACGCTTGAGGACGAAGTGGGTAACGGTTGCCTGCACGCCATCAATGTGCGCCAGGTTCTGGGAAACAAAGTCCGCCACCTTGTGTTCGGATTTATCTACCACTACCAATAGCAAGTCGTAAGTGCCGGAGGCAAGGTATAAAGACCGCACCTGCTCATAACGGGCAACACGGGAGGCAATAGCGTCGAAGCCGGCTTCCGGTTCCGGTTTTACCTTAACTTCGATAAGCGCCCAGACCTGCTCATCGCCGTCCGCTTTATCCCAGTTAACCACGGTTTTGTACTTAAGGATAATGCGGTCTTTTTCCGCTTGTTTGATGACATTAGTCACCTCGGCGGCGGATACGCCGACCATAGTAGCTATTTGCTTCTCCGAAGCATGGGCATCGTTTTCCAGGATTTTTAAGATGTCTTTCAGCATATCCTCCTCCTTAAATAAGAATCAGCCGAGATGAAAACAGATAATATCAGGATAACATTTTAGGGGGGTAGAAACAAGAGTGTAAATCAAAAATCAAATCTCAAAAATCAAAGGCACAGATGAAAAATAGAAAGATAAGTATATAAGTCTTAGTGGATTTTTTAGTTGACCGAATTCAAGCAACACAAAGATAACTGGATTCCGGCTTGTGCCGGAATGGGTAGGGGTTTAAGGCAACACTAAAGCATCAAACAGGCTTCCACCGAGAGCCAGAAGAGCTTTTCCTGCAACGCCAGTCTATCATCAACGTGGCGTTTGTCCCAGGTCTCACCGCTGACGTCATCGTAAGCTTCAAGGTATTGCCCTAATTTAACGTTGCGGAATTTGGCCGTCGCCAGAAAAGCGGCGCACTCCATCTCTACAGCGATGCAGCCTTCGGCACGCCTTTTAGCCACTTTGCCGCGAGTCTCACGGTAAATAGCGTCGGTGGTCCAGGTGATGCCGGTGGTATACGGCACGCTGTTTTTCTGCAATACCGCCTCCAGTTGACGCACAACCTCTTTATCAGCATCTACAAAGCGGGAGGGAGGGAGATAGTGGAATGACGTTCCCTCATCCCTTAAAGCCTTGACCGGGATGATTACATGGCCGCGGTCGAGGGTGGAGTCCAGCACACCAGCGGAGCCGCATGCCACAAACTTGCGACAGCCGAAGGCAATCATCTCGTCCAGTACGCCCGCCACTAGCGGCGCGCCGATGCCCGGATTGACTACCGCCAGCTGCTGCCCCTGAAAATCTAAAAGGTATATCTGGTAAAAACCTTCTATGGCGCGAACCGGGCGGGTGGGCTTGAGTTTGCCTTCTTGCTCAAGTTTTTCTATGACGGCAGTATAAATAGCCAGCACGCAGTACGGGGTGGGGCTTTCCGCGGCAATATGTTCCGACGGCTCGATGACGCCTTTACGGTCGGGGTCAAATTCGGCGAGGGGTATCTGGTCGTGATTATTTTTCATAAAAACCTAATTATAACACATCCCAACCGTCCGGTAAGACGGGTATTTGCCACGAGGGGTCGGGACGCCACTTTTCCCAGCTGTTGAAGGGAGACTTGCCCGATTGTATCCACTTAACGACTCGTTCAGCTTCAGTGCGAATAACAACGGATTTATCCTTAGAAATCAGACCAGCATCGATGGCTTCAGCGAACTCATCTTCATCCTTCCAATGCCAGGCAGAAAGGTCGGGGGCGACAATAGCATCAAGCCACTGGTCTAAGTAGTCAAAGCCGAAACCGGTACGGCGCAGGGGGTCTTCCATATTAATATACCAATCATGGAAGCGCATACCGGGGCTATCCCAAAAAGCCAGCACCGAATATATGGAACCCGGGATGGTCATCCTCAGTAAATCATAATCAGTCCAAGGACTATCAATCAGAATCCAATCATCATTAACGCGGTTGGCGGCTTTAACGCGGCTGCCCGCAGGGGTCTTTGGCTTTTTTGCCATGGTGGCGGGAGGGGCATAAAACACTAGCAACTCCGGCATATCCTGCACCACTATCACAGGCTTGGCGCTCCAGAGTTTGTTATGTACAACCTCGCGGAGGACAATTGTCTGGCCGGGGGAGAAATGCTTTAGCTTAGCCACGATAATTAAGAAATCTCCGGCTTTTGCTTATGCCAGTCGGTTGCCTGTTCGTAGGCGTAAGCGACGCGGAGGATGGTTTCTTCGGCGAAGTGCTTGCCGATAATCTGCATGCCGACGGGGAGCCCGTCCACAAAGCCGGCGGGGATAGAGACGCCCGGCACACCGGCTATATTAATAGGAAGCGTGCAGATGTCGCTAAGATACATAGCCAGCGGGTCGTCGGTTCTTTCACCGATTTTAAAGGGGACGGTGGGGGAGGTGGGGGTCACTAAAGCATCGTACTTTTCAAAGACAGCGTCGAACTCACGGAGGATGATGGTGCGCACCTTTTGCGCCTTGAGATACCAGGCATCGTAGAAGCCCGCGGAGAGAGCATAGGTGCCAAGCATAATGCGCCGCTTGACCTCCGGGCCAAAGCCGTTCTCGCGGGTTTTTTCAATATTCTCCCACATCGTGCCGTCTTTATAGGAATAGCCGTACTTAACGCCATCGTAACGCGAGAGGTTGGCGGAGGCTTCGGAGGGGGCGATGATATAGTAAACGGCGAGGGCGTAGGGGGTGTGGGGCAAAGAGACTTCCTCAACGACCGCGCCGAGTTCCTGCAGTTTTTTAATAGCGGTTTGAATAGCTTCCGCCACGCCCTTCTGCATCCCCTCCACGAAATACTCTTTAGGGATACCAAGCTTCATACCTTTTAAATCCGGCTTAAGGCTCCGGGTATAATCCGGCACGGGGCGGGGCACAGAGGTGGAATCCCTTTCGTCGTGGCCGGAGATGGCGTTAAGCAGTAAAGCGCAGTCGGTAACGTCCTGCGTCAGGGGGCCTATCTGGTCGAGGGAGGAGGCGAAAGCGATGAGGCCATAGCGGCTGACGCGCCCGTAGGTGGGCTTCATGCCCACGACGCTGCAAAAGCCCGCCGGTTGCCTGATACTGCCGCCGGTATCGGACCCTAAAGAACAAATGGCTTCGCCGGCGGCAACCGCCACCGCCGAACCACCGCTGGAACCGCCGGGCACACGGTCTAAATCCCAGGGGTTGTGGGTGGTAAAGAAAGCGGAATTCTCGGTAGAGGAGCCCATAGCGAACTCGTCCATGTTGGCTTTGCCCAGCATCACCACGCCAGCGGCGTTGAGCTTTTCCATCACCATCGCGTCGTAGGGCGGGACGAAATTCTCCAGCATTTTTGAGGAGCAGGTGGTTCTAACACCTTTGGTGCAGACAACATCTTTTATAGCGATGGGGACGCCGGTAAGGGGCTGGATATCGCCTTTGGCGATAGCGCCGTCGGCTGTTTTTGCTTGCTCTAAAGCCAGTTCGCCGGTAATGGTGGTAAAGGCTTTGGTTTTAGGTTCAACGTTTTTAATGCGGTCGAGGTAATGGTTAGTCAGCTCAACGGAAGATATTTGCTTTTCCTTGAGCAGGCGGTGCGCTTCGTGAATTGTATAATCAGTACTCATCTGAACCTGTCTTTCATCAATTCCAGTTCTGCAACTGCTCAAGCATCAAGTCTGCCTCTTTAACACTTAACAGCACGGAGTAATTGTTCTTTGTAGGAATGTAGACGACGCTGGAGCGGTCGGTGAGGAACAGCAACGCTCTTTCACCGTTATGCAGCGAGAACCATCCCGCTAAATATCCGATAAGACCTGCGCCGTTAGTACGCCACTTTGGCTTGTAATTAGATTCATTATTAAGATTGATAATACGCACACCATCGATGACAATATCTTCTTTGGGGATAGTCCGGCCATAAATGCCAGGCTTAATGACCAATGACCGATCGGTAATGCTGAAGGTGGCTTTTTTAGCCTGATAGCCCAATGAACCGATAAGGATACCGACGACCGAACAGACAATCCCTGAAATAATGATTGCCGCCAGAGAAAACGGTTCTAAAAAAAACGGTGCAATAAAGGCTGCCGCTATTCCCAGGCATATAATGATGACAAATATAGTTCCCTGCAAGGACATCGGGATAATGCTGAAATCTCTGTCTGTTCTTACCATGTTGATTCCTACTCCAGCACCGGCTTCACTCTAAAATAGTCGCCCTCGCGGCGGGGGGCGTTAGCCATAACGTCGCCGGGGGAAAGGGAGGGTTTAATGTCCTCGCCCCGCATCACGCTTTCCAGGTTGACGGACTGGGCGGTGGGAGGAACATTGTCCGTGTTCACTTTTTGTAAAACCTCGAAGTGCTCCAGCAAATCGGACAGCTGTTCACTCATGCGGGTTATCTCTGCTTCCGTCAAAGCGACACGCGCCAGACGGGCGATATGCAGGACTTCTTCACGGGTCAATTTCATAGCTAACTCCACACTTTCCGGCCATGCCAGATTACGTGCCAATTATAACATCCGCCTCGTAGTGCGGGCAATTGATTTGTGCTATTTGACCAAATATTTTCAGCAACCT
>JAQTMM010000046.1 GCA_028714335.1 Dehalococcoidales bacterium | reverse complement strand
AGGCGGCTAAGCATGTGGCGTCGGGCGAATTTGCCCATGACCACGCAGTCGCGCGGCAGCAGGGCGATGGCGGCAGCCAGGTTGTGAACCTCGTCCACCAGGTCGGCTTCGGGGACGGACTTGGTTACGTAGCCGGCTTCTTCAGCCTCTTTGCCGCTGATGGTGCGGCCGGTCAGCAGGATTTCCTCCACCTTCTTGGTGTGGCCCATGACCAGCTCGAGGGGCAGGGTGGGCAGGCCGCCGAAGGCAAGCCGCTGGCCCATCTGGGAGAATTTGGCATTGTCGGC
Organism: Dehalococcoidales bacterium; assembly: GCA_028714335.1. GTDB lineage: Bacteria > Chloroflexota > Dehalococcoidia > Dehalococcoidales > RBG-16-60-22 > RBG-13-51-18. The sequence continues at coordinate 11,788 of JAQTMM010000046.1, read as the reverse complement.
GCAGACGACTACATCGGCCGCTTTGGTGATGTACAGGCCGGCTTCAATAGCCCAGCCGTGCACTTGCACCATGACGACCTTGTTGCAGTCCAGGATAGCCTGCGGGAATCCGTAAAGCTGGTCCTGGTCGGTCTGCAGCCTGATTCTCTGGGTGGGCTTGTAGCCCTTGGCGCCGCCGTAAACACGGTACACCATGGAGAGGTCGAATCCGGCGCAGAAGTTCTTGCCCGCGCCGCGGAAAACCACTACGTTGCAGTCATCGTCGTGGTTGATTTCCCACATGGCCTTCTTGATGTCGCCGGTCATGTAGTCTTCGCCGATGCTGATGCAGTTGTTCTTATCCGCACGGTTCAGGGTGAGGTAGGTAATCTTTGGTTCTTCTTTATCCTTCTCAAGCAGGATTGATTCGAATTTTGGGTAAGACATTGGTTTCCTCCAGTATTTTTTATTCTTTACATAACGATATACATTCGCGGAAACGTGATTGGAAAATCGCGGTTGTTTTTAGTGAACGTTAACTGCTGTCGCTGCCGTATATAGGTTGCGGCATGCTTCCGTACCCCGGAATGATTGAAAATGCCTTTTTTCTTCCTTTTAGCAGTCCCATATCCCCAAACTACTTTGAAGTGTATTCAGACTGTGGCCTTTATAACCAAGGGGGACTGGCAAAAAAGAGATGCATTAGTAGTAGATAAATGAAGTATTCTCGAAAAAATCACGTCCCCTATGTTCACTGGGCCAAACTATCTCCCTTTGGAAATAGTGCCGTAATATTTTACTGTAAAAATCACGACGCTGTCAATCAAGCAAGCCGGTCTTAACGGTTTTTTGCCAGTTTGCGTAAAACCGCCGTACGGACGGCTTTAAAGAAGGGGATTTTAAGGGAAGATTTTTAGAAAGAATTATCAGAGCTTATATGCAGGCGCATGAATTTATTGGCAAGGTCGCGGTCATGAAACGTCACCGGTACGATGTCATCGAATTCCCGGGCATTAAACTTAAAGAATCGCGCTAGCGTTTCATAAACCTTAACCGTGTCAACAACTTTACTGATAAGGTTGTATTTGTTGATATCGAAATCCTTAACAGACACGACGTCGGTGCTTAAATGAACCGTCGGCAGGTAGCACTTCAGAAACTTGATGGCGTTATACGGATTTTTCTCGAAGGTTTTTAACAGGTAGCTGCTTGTTTCTTTTTTGGACCGGTATTTCGCCCAGATGGCAAGCATTATTGCCGTGTCGCCGGGGTAGCTTTCGTAAATAACGTCTTTTTTGGAAAGGTCGCGGATTTTATCAGCCAGCTTCTTCCCAAGGACTTCACGTTCTTTTTCATTTTGCTGCTGTGCTCCAAAGCGGGTGACTTCTTCCTGCTGCGTCAACGTCCACAGGAACTGCTTGGCCGCGTTGATGATTCCCGCCGGGTCTCCGCCTATGTCCTGTTTAATTGTTTCCGGTATGTCTTTGCCGGTGTCCTGCGTAGTTGTTGGCTGGATGTGTTTGCCTATATCCCACGCCGGTTTATGTTTGTTATAGTCGCCCAGCGACATCACCGACGCCGGTAATTCTAAATTCTGATTGAATTTGGGTTGTGCTTTCACGAATGTTCCTCTGGTTATATTAACGTTGCAACGGCTTAAAAGTAATACGTTAGCTGTCTATTTTTATTTTAACGTAATAGCCTAATGGTAGCAAGACACTAAGTTCTAGCTTTCCGCGTTTTGTCTTTTCTTAAATAGTTCTTCCAGATGTTTTCTGGCGTTTTCCGGCAGTTCATTAACTTTACCTGCCCCCAGTGCCAATAGATATACTTCAGCTGTTTTTTCTACCAGCTCGCACGCGTTAAAAGCGTCGCGCATTGTGAGTCCTACCCCCACCGCCCCGTGATTTTCCAACAGCGCGGCGTTTCTCCCGCCCAGCGCCACTAATGTGTTGGCCGTCATTTGCGGCGTCCCGCTCGGCGCGTAGCCCGCCAGCTTTATCTCCCCGCCCAACAGCGCCGCCTGATCTTCCAGTATCACCGGTATCTCCAGTCCCGCCACCGCCGCCGCGCTGGCAAAAACCGAATGGGTGTGGATAATGGCGTTGACGTCTTTTCTTGACTGGTAAATTGCTATATGCAGTGGCGTCTCAACAGAAGGCTTTAATTCCCCCTCTACGTTTTTACCGTTGAAGTCCACAATCGGGATATCGTCAATACTTAAAGTATCGTAATGCTTTGCAGTAGGGGTGATGGCCATCAGTTCCAGTTCGCCCTGCGCCGGCAGCCGAAAACTTATGTTCCCGGATGTTCCGGTGACCAGCCCTTTACCCGCCATCTCCCGGGCGGCTTTAATTACGCTTTTCTTAGCATCCAGCCAGCTGTTCATTATTCCCCTTTACCCGCTTATATTCTAGGACAGTTAAGCCCCCGCGTCTACCCAAAAATATTATTGACATCGTATTAGGGCGGTGCTATAATAGTTTATTAATTATACTATTAATATTGTAAACTAATTCCTATTAAGACACATTGGCTTTCTTCATCCTGTATCGAGGTGGATTTTGGAAAAAGCGGCAGACCCCACATATCAGAGTAACCTCCCCCGCCGCCAGGTAATGACGGCGCTTATCGGCACGATGTTCACCATGTTCCTCGGGTCGATTTTTATGACCGTTACCTCCACCGCCATGCCCCGCATCGTCGCCGACCTTTCCGGTTTTAGCCAGTACACCTGGGTGCAGACCGCCTACATCATTACCGAATCCATCTCGCTGCCATTAGCCGGCAAGCTGTCCGATATGTACGGGCGCAAGGGGGTGCTGGTTATCGGTATGAGTATCTTCGTCCTCGGCACGCTGCTTAGCGGCTTTAGCCAGACGATGCTGCAGCTGATTATCTTCCGCGGCGTTCAGGGCTTTGGCTTCGGCGCTATGAGCGCCCTCGGCTTTATCATCGTTGCCGACCTTTTCCCCCCACAGGAGCGCGGCAAATACATGGGCGTAATGGCCGGCGTCTTTGGCGTCTCCACCGTTATCGGCCCCACTCTTGGCGGCATCATCACCGACGCTCTTTCCTGGCGCTGGTGCTTCTTCTTGACCACACCCCTCGGCATCGCCATTATTTTTATCTTTATCTTCCTTTTCCCCACCATCAAGCCCACCATGGAAAAGCGCCCCATAGATTACCTCGGTATAATCTTGTTGACGTTGTTTATAGTACCGCTGATTCTGGGGCTTAACTGGGCGGGTTCCGAGTATCCCTGGGGTTCGCCCGTCATCATTGGGCTTTTCATCTTTTCCGCCGTCATGTTGGTAGTGTTCATCAATGTTGAAAGGCGGGCTGCAGAACCGATAATTCCCATGAGTCTTTTCAAGAACCGCATGGTGTCGGTTTCGTCAATCGTCGTCTTTTTACAGGGCGCATCTTTCTTCCCGGTGATGACCTTTGTGCCGCTGTTTTTCCAGGGAGTATTGGGTGCTTCGGCTACAGAGAGTGGTGGCTTTATGACTCCGATGATGCTGGGGATGGCTTTTGGCAGCTTCCTCGGCGGCCAGATACTTTCCCGCACCGGCCATCATTTTCGCCTGCAGGGCACCATCGCTTTTGGGATTGCCTGCACCGGTTTCTTTTTGCTTTCCGGCATGTCCCCAACCACAACAATGATGATTGCCACGGTTTACCTGGTGATTACCGGCTTTGGCAATGGCAACCTCATGCCCGTGCATACCATTGCCGTCCAGAATAACGTGCCCTATTCCCAGCTTGGCACATCCACCTCGCTGATAGCATTGTTACGCCCGCTTGGTGGTGTTGTGGGGTTGGCTTTAATGGGGTCGATATTGAATCATCGGTTTGCGTCGTCGTTCACCGCCAATATATCGCCGGAGGTCACTGCGGCCGTTTCGCCGGAAACGATTTCCGGTATTATGAATAATCCCCAGGCTATTATCGACCCCACCGCCTACGACAATATGCGGGGCGTGTTTGAAAACATGGGCGGTAACGGACTGACGCTGTTCGACCAGTTGATTACTACCCTCCGCGAGGCCTTGAGTTCAGCGCTGACCCAGATATTCCTTATCTTCTTCATTATCTGCGTACTGGCGATGGTCGCCAACTTTTTCTTAAAGAAGAACTCGCCTAAAGTAGATAAAACCCCCGCCTCTTCCGATAAAAAATCTTAGGACTTTTTCGAGGCGGTGGTTAACTCATAAGGCCAGGCGGCAATACTGCCGTCCAAGAACTTAACATTCTTAAAGCCCGCCCCTGTCAATATCCTCTGCGCCTGGTACGCCCTGATGCTCGCCTGGCAGAGAACAATTATATCATCGTCTTTATTCAGCTCATTCATTTTTTCCCGCAGTATCGGGAGGGGTAAAAGTTTTAATTGAGGGGCTTCGATGTGCACCGCCCGCCACTCCTCCATGGAACGCACGTCCAGCAATACGAACTTCTCGCCGTTGTCTATTTTAGTTTTCACTTCTCTAGCGGTGATTGATTTCGCGTAGCCCGCTTCTTTATTACGGATTATGTTGGCGGCATGGTGCAGCGGGTCCATGGCGCTGTTGTAGGGCGGTGCGTACCCGAGGTCGGTATTGGCGAGGTCTTCCACAGTCATACCCAGCGTTAGCGCCGTCGCCAGCACATCCGTGCGCTTTACGGCGTCACCCGGCCCGATGACCTGCCCGCCTAACAATCTGCCGCTACCTTTTTCCGCGATGAGTTTTATCATGATGCTTTTGGGGTTGGGATAATATCCCGCGTGGTCGGAACTTGGTGCCAGTGACGTGACAATGTCGTAACCGGCGTCTGTCGCCTGTTTTTCATTAAGCCCCGCCCGCCCCACGTTATAATCGAATATCTTAACGACCCCCGTTCCCACCACCCCCGGGAACTTGTCCTTGCCGCCCGTCACGTTAGTCCCGATTATTCTGCCGTGCTTGTTGGCGGTGGAGCCCAGCGGCACCAGCGTTTTCTTTTTCGTCAACAGGTTAACGACCTCCACGCAGTCGCCGCCGGCGTAGATGTCAGGGTCGCTGGTCTGCAGGTATTCGTTAACGGCAATACCCCCTGTTGCTCCAATCTCTATCCCTGCTTCTTTAGCCAATGCGGCGTTCGGCTTCACCCCCAGCGATAGTATCACCAGCCCGGCGTTTATCCCCGCTTCCCCTAACATCACTTTATTTACATTCCCTTCCGCGTCACCCTTAAAGCCCGTGACGCGCTGCCCGAACTTCAGGTTAACGCCCTTGGCTATCAAATGTTTTTCTACTTGTGCGGCAATTTCCTCATCCAGTAAAGCGGGCAGCGGCCAGCCCAGCGCTTCCAGCACCGTGACTTTAAAGCCCATCGTAACGAGGTTCTCTGCCGCTTCCAGCCCGATTAGCCCCGCCCCCACAATCACCGCCTCTTTATTTTTCAGTGTCGCTATATGTTTTAAAATCCCGCTGGCGTCCGGTATGTTGCTTAACGTGAATATCCCTTTGAGGTCTTTGCCTTCCCAGTTGGGCACCGTCGGCGTTGTGCCGGTAGCAATTACCAGCTTATCGTAATCCAGCGTCTGGTGTTTGTCTGTCTTGATTTCAACAACTTCCACCTGGCGCGATTGCCGGTCTATCTTTATTGCTTTAATCCCCGTCAGCACCGTCATGTCGAACACCTTGCGGAAGTAATCCGTTCCGCGGGCGACTAAATCTCTTTCTCTCACCGCCCCGCTTAAAAAGTAGGGCAGGCCGCAGGTGGCGGTGGAAAGGTTTTCTCTCTGTTCGATGATGGTTATTTTCGCCGCCTGGTCCAAACGCCGCGCCCGCGCCGCCGCTTTAGGACCGCACGCCGTCCCCCCGATGACCACGATTTTCTTCTGTTCAGACATACCGGCACCTCCGTTAACGTCCCTTTAACTTTGAGTGTATCCAACTTCACAATATTGCGCAAATACTTTTGTCTCTTGTTAGTTGTTCCACTTCACAAGTGAGAATTGACAAATAAAAAGGGGGAACCTTTCGGTCCCCCCTCTAAGCAAGGCGGTGTCTATTCTACTATTTCTTTTTGGGTTTGTCCAGTGGTATATCGCCCAGGTTAATATCTTTTTCCGTAGTGTCCAGCTTGTCGTATTTTTTCTCGTCGAAGCCTTTAGCCTCAATCGTCAGATTGAAGATTCCGTCCTCTAAGCCCTGCAGCCAGAAGTCCCCGAAGGCGTCGGTTTTAACGGTGTATTTCTTGCCGCCCTTGCCGGTTACCGTGCAGGTCGCCCCGATGACAACTTCCTTCTCGATGGGGTCGTAAACCGTTCCCGCGATGAACTTCTTGGGGATGTTGAGGTAATACACCCTCGGCTTCGTTTTGCTCTCGGGCTTAAGCACCTCGGCTTTGGCAATCAGGTCTTTGAACTCTGATTCCTCACCGAACTTTATAGCCTCGGTCGGGCAGGAGTCCGCACAGCGCGGTATCTTCCACTCCCCGCCGTCTATCAGGTGGGCGCAACCCGTGCATTTCTGCGCCAGGTTCAGGTCTTCATTGAAGTAGATGGCGCTGTAGGGGCAGACGTCCACACAGGCTTTACAGCCGTTGCACTTATCCGCGTCGATGATGACCAGCCCGTCATCGCGCTTGTAGATGGCGTTAATCGGGCAGGCCGGAATACACGGCGCTTTGTCGCAGTGCTGGCAAATCAGCGGGACGTAGTGCATCTTGACCTTGGGCACCGTGCCGCAGATATTTTCCTGAAGCTTTAGCCAGAATTGGCCGGTATCCGGCTGGGGTTTGGCAATAGGTGACCAATCGTTGCCCACGTGCTCATCCTTGCAAGCAATCTGACAGCTGTAGCAACCGTTACAAATTCCAACGTCAATAACAAAAACCTTCATTATTGCATCCCTCCTTCAACCCAGCTGTTGAATCTTAAGCCGGAGGCCGGGTCATAATCTCGCTTAAAGCAGGCGTCGAAAGACTCGGTGTCTTTAGAGCGCCATTCCTGGTAGTCCCTTTCACTAACCTTTTGGACATCCACCAGGTACGATGTCGTTGCCTGTCCGCAGGCGTTCTTGGATGTTAAACCGTCGGGTGAGATGGTGTTGATAGCGCCGCCCCGGTCAACGTTGTCGATTATCGGGTCGTGCCGCGCGCCGTGGTCTACGTAAACCACGTTGGGGCTCATCCGCTCCCAAACGCGCGCCCCGCAGAGCACCACGCCCCTCTCGTTGAATACCTTAACGATGTCCCCGTCCTTGATGCCGCGTTTGGCGGCGTCCTTGGGATTAATCCAGGCGGGTTCGTAATTGTAACCGTCGCTGCCAAGCACTTTACAGGTCGGGGTTTCACGCGTCCAGGTAATGTCGTCGCCCTGCGAGTGCGTGCGCCACCGTCCGTGATTGCTCATGCAGAGCAGCGGGAACATGGCGGCTCGTTCACTGCTAAGGCGTTCGTCGTGCGTCTCGCTCTTCTCAATCCACTTGGGATACGGCGGCCGCTCTTTATCGTCCGGGAAGTTCGTCGCCAGCCGCTCGGAGTAGAACTCCAGCAGGCCGCTCGGCGTTTGCAGCGGGTTTTTCTTCGGGTCATCATAAAACTTCCTGAAGCCGGGCGAGTCGCTCTCCCAATCTTTGGCCACCGGGTAGACGAAGCATTTCTTTTCCATGAAATTTTCCCACGTGGTCATGTCTCCCAGCTCCATCGTGTCGAAGACGTCTTTCTGCAGATCTCTTGTCGTTTTACCCTCGGAGAATTTTTCGCCCAGACCCAGCTTCTCGGCAATCGCCAAAACGATTTCGTAGTCGCTTCGGCTTTCGCCCACCGGCGGGATGGCCTGTTCCTGGATGGTGACGCTCTGGAAGTGCGGCCCCTGCCGCGAGTTGGTGACGATGTCTTCTACTTCCAGCGTAGTATTTGCCGGCAGGATAATGTCGGCGTAAATACATTCATTTTCCAGCCACGGGTGCTGCGCCACGACGAACTCGATTGATTCGTGCTGGAAGGCGTCTATCGTCCAGTTGCCGTGGTTCCAGCAGGTGATGCGGCACGGCGTGTCCGTCCATATCATATGCACCAGCGTGCCGCCTTTTTCCTTCTCGATGGGGTAGGTGTATTTTACAAACTGTTCTTCAGTCTGGCATTCCTGTCCGCCGCTGCCGTAGAAGACGAGCGGAGGCTTTAGGATTGCGTCCTGAATCAGCGTCTTGGGAATCAATTGTTTGCCCCATGCGTCAATGGTTGTCCGGCAGGGGATTCTTAATCTTTCGGTCAGCGCCGGGTTGAAGTATCTGATGCTCTTAAGCCCCTCCGCTCTCGGCATCCCAAAGTACGTTATCTGGCACTGGTGTACGCCGGGTCCGCCCAGCCCCTGCATCCCCAGCAGGACGCACTCGAGCCGGCCGGGCTCGTGCGAGAAAGGCCCTCTGATAAAACCGCCGCCGAAGTAGTGGCATATCGAGGTAACTTTCTTGCCCCACTCCCTCGCCAGCGCTTTAATCGTCCATTCCGGCACGCCGCATTTCTTAGAAGCCCATTCCGGCGTCTTGGGTATGCCGTCTTCCTCGCCCATCACATATTTCTTTACGTAATCAATACCCACCGAGTGGGTCTTGACATAATCTTTTTTCCAGGTTCCTTCTTTGAACCACATGTAGATGATAGCTAACTGCAGGGCGGCGTCGGTGTTGGGCAGCACCGGTATCCATTTATCTGCATGCACCGCCGCGCCGTAGTTGAGTTCCGGGCAGACGTAAATCTGTTTAATGCCAGCCTGCGTCCAGAAGTAGCAGACTCTGGTGGCATACTGCCCCGTGAAGCCCCAGGGGGTGGTTTCCGGGTCGCCGCCCCAGAACAAAATCATGTCGCTGTTTTCGGAAATATCTTTAATCAGGTTAGCCGCCGGCGACATCATGCCCTGGAAGCCCTGACCCCAGACGTGCTTCGAGCCCCAGTACCAGCCTTCCCAACTGTCCGGGTTTCTTACCTGCTGGGTGAAGCCGCCCATCATATCGAGCAGTCTTCCCTGGTGGCCGTGCGGCGTGTGGATTGTCTTGCATTCGCCGTGCCCGTCACCCTGGATGAGGATTGATAAGGGGCCGTAAAGTTTATGCTGCCGCCTTATTTCACTGGCGATGATATCTGTGGCTTCGTCCCAGGAAATCCGGCGGTACTTGCTCTTGCCGCGGTTCTGCGGATTCCTCTCGCCGTTGGGGTCCCAATCCACTCTGATTAACGGGTACTTGATGCGGTTAGGAGAGAAAGTCCTTTTCTTATACGCCAGCGAGAATGTTCCCGGCAGCGCTTTCATTAACGGCTCCAGCGTCGCCCCGTTCCTGGTCATTTTCCACGGGTTAAGGTGTTTCCTGTCGTACTTCTCGTCGTAATGGAACGGGCGGATTCTTACCGCTTTACCGTCCTTAACGTCGATGGAACATTCGCCCCCGCCGCCGAGTAGACCGCCCAGCGCCAGCGATTTATATACTGTTTTATCTGGCTTTACGTCTACTTTTTTGACTTTTCCATCAGCCATTGCGCTTACTCTCCTTCCGGTTTTTTCAGTGATTATGTTTAGCTGTTATTGCCTTTCGGGCGTGTGGAATTGCTGTATTCGTAATTATATTTAGAAAAAATTGGAAAATTTTACGCAGTCCTCTAAAAATCTACACTAGTGCTCTTCTCCTTGTCAAGTTAAAATCCCCTGTGAGTCAGCTCTTTTTCAACCGAATTATTGTGATTTATTTGTGACTTTTATTGCCATTATTGTTATTGTTTATTTATGCTTTCAAGCTAAAATTATAAGGGAATAGTACTAAAGTAGGGTATGGTAGTGAATAATTTAGTCGAAGCTATTCAAGCCGAGGTACAGGAAACCATCGATACTGGCCTGGCTCTGGACGGCACTATCCAGAAGGTCACATCGTTGGTAGGTTTCCGTGACCCCTATACCGCTGACCACCAGCATAGGGTCGGCATCATGGCGGGTTTTATCGGCAAGGAAATTGGTCTTACCGACTGGCAGGCTAAGGGTATCTACATTACCGGCCTGCTCCACGACGTCGGCAAGGCTGCTGTGCCTATGGAGATTTTAAATAAGCCTGATAAACTCACCGACGAAGAATTTACGGTCATTAAAAACCATTCGCAGCTGGGTTCCGACCTCCTTAAGGATATTGAGTTCCCCTGGCGTGTTACCGAAGCTATCCTCCAGCACCATGAAAGGCTGGATGGTTCAGGTTACCCCCGCAGGCTTTCCGGCGAACAGATTATTCTAGAAGCCAGGATTTTAGGCGTGGCGGACGTTGTAGACGCCATGTGCTACGCCCGCCCTTATCGTTCGGCGCTCGGCCTCGATGCCGCTATGGATGAAATCAAATCCAAGCGCGGGATTGTTTTTGATGCCCGCATCGTTGACGCTTACCTTAAGCTCATGGGCTATCCTGTCCCGGAATCCAAAGAAAAACTCCCGACGGTCACCACCTCCGCTGTATAATCACGTCCCCAATTCCCCGGTTGATTTGTCTTTCCACCCATTTGCTTCTACATACGTTGTATATTGTGCCGATGTTGCCTGACTTTAACAATTGCATAATATTTTTTATGGTATAATTATATATTAGAGGAAATGTATGGGTTCCAACTGGAAACGCAATAGCATAATTTATGTCGTCGTACTGGTTGCGGCGGTGCTTCTTTTCACCTTCTTGATGCCCGGCGGCAGCACGCCGGAACAAGTGCCCTTAAGCCAGGTTGTCACTATGTCCCAGAACAACGAGATTCAAAAAATCACCATTGACGGCGATTTATTGATTATCGCTACGGTCAGCGGCACAGAAATCGAAACGTATAAAGAAACCGGCACATCCATCTATGATATTAAAGATTTGAATCTAACAAACGTTGATGTTGAGGTCAAGGGCTCGTCCGGCATTAACTGGGGTTCGCTGATTCTCAACTTCCTGCCCTTTATTTTGTTAATCTTCCTCTTCTGGCTTATCCTGCGTCAGGCTCGCGGCGCCAACAACCAGGCGATGAGCTTTGGGCGCAGCCGCGCCAGGCTCTTCCCTGCTAACCGCACTTCCGTCACTTTCGCCGATGTCGCCGGTGCGGAAGAAGCCAAACAGGATATGCAGGAGGTCGTTGAATTTCTTAAGTCCAAGGAAAAATTCCACGCCCTCGGCGCCCGCATCCCCAAAGGTGTCTTGCTGGTAGGCCCTCCCGGCACAGGTAAAACTCTGATGGCGCGCGCCGTCGCCGGTGAGGCCGATGTTCCTTTCTTCTCCATCAGCGGCTCCGAATTTGTGGAGATGTTCGTTGGCGTTGGCGCTTCCCGCGTCCGCGACCTTTTTGAACAGGCCAAGAAGAATTCCCCCTGTATTATATTTATTGATGAAATTGATGCCGTCGGCCGCCAGCGCGGTACCGGTCTTGGCGGTAGCCACGACGAAAGAGAACAGACACTTAACCAGATTCTCGTGGAGATGGACGGCTTCGATACCAATACCAGCGTTATCGTTATCGCCGCCACCAACCGCCCCGATATCCTTGACCCCGCCCTCTTACGCCCCGGCCGTTTCGACCGCCGCGTGGTGCTGGACCTGCCGGATATCGTCGGCAGACTGGCTATCTTAAAAGTGCATACCAACGGCAAACCGCTAGACAACGACGTTGACCTTGAGGTTCTTGCCAAGGGCACTGTTGGCTTTAGCGGCGCTGACCTTGCCAACCTGGTTAACGAAGCGGCTATTATGGCTGCCAGGCGTAATAAAAAGATTATTGGCAATGATGATCTTGAAGAGTCTATTGATAGAGTTATCGCCGGGCCGGAACGCAAGAGCCG
>JAQTMM010000045.1 GCA_028714335.1 Dehalococcoidales bacterium | reverse complement strand
GCCAACCAGGATTTGACCAAGGTAAACCTGTTTATCAACCGTATCATCGTGGTGCTGATGCCGCTGATGACGCTGGTGATGAACGTGGTAATGATAACAATCGTCTGGGCGGGAGCATATCAAGTGGACGCCGGTACCATGCAGGTGGGCGACATGATGGCGTTCATGCAGTACACTATGCAGATAATCATGGCGTTCCTCATGGTGGGCATGGTGTTCGTGATGCTACCGCGCGCCATTGTGTCCGTCCAGCGCATTAACGAGGTACTGGACACCGAACCGGCTATTAGAGATCCGTTAAAGCCGAAAAAATTCAAGGCTGAGGTTAAGGGGCAGCTGGAGTTTAAAAACGTATTTTTCCGTTATCCTAATGCGGAGGAAGACCTACTGAAAGACCTCAACTTCACCATCAAGCCCGGGCAGACAGCGGCAATAATCGGCAGTACGGGCAGCGGTAAGTCAACGCTAATCAACTTAATCCCGCGCTTCTACGACGTCACCGGCGGCAGTGTGCTGTTAGACGGTGTAGACGTTAAAGACGTGAAACAACACGATTTGCGGGAGAGAATCGGGTATGTAGCACAAAAGACGCTGTTATTCTCCGGCACGATTGCCACTAACATCCGCTACGCCAACGAAGGCGCCACGGAAAAAGATTTAGAAAGGTTCGCCAAAACAGCGCAGGCATTTGAATTTATCAAGGAAAGCGACAAGGAATGGGACACGGAGGTAGCACAGGGCGGCGCCAACTTCTCCGGCGGGCAGAAACAGCGCCTGTCAATCGCGCGGGCGCTGGCAAAAGAACCGGAAGTTTATATCTTCGACGACAGCTTCTCGTCACTGGATTATACCACCGACGCCGCGTTAAGAAGGGCCCTAAGACGCGAGACGCATAACGCCACTGTACTCATCGTGACGCAACGCATTAGCACCATCTTGGGCTCCGACCAGATAATCGTGCTGGACAAAGGCGAAATTGTGGGCATCGGCAAGCATAAAGAGCTGATGAAGACGTGTGAAGTCTACCGCGAAATCGCCCAGAGTCAGCTGACCAAGGAGGAATTGGCTGGATGAGGCTTCCGTATAAATTCATGATGGGCGGCGGACCTCCCGGCGGCGGGAGACCTCCGGGCGGGCCAATGCGCGGCGGTCCGGGCGGGGGTCATGGGCCGATGATGGTCGGCGAAAAGGCAAAGAATTTCGGCGCCACTTTAAAGACGCTACTGAAATATCTTAAGCCCTACCGTATCGCCATTGTTTTAACAATAATTTTCTCCATAGCGAGCACAGTCTTTGCCATCATTGGGCCGAAGCTGATGGACGAAGCCGTGAATATACTATTCACCGGCATCACTGGGAAGATGATGGGCTCGGGGACAGGAATAGACTTTTCCGGAATTGCAGGGATTTGTTTGACGCTGCTCGGCTTATACGTGGCCGGCACCGTATTTAACTACATACAGGGCTGGATAATGACCGGCATCGCTATGAAGATGACCTACAAACTGCGACAAAACATCGCGGAAAAGGTCAGTCGCCTGCCGCTTAAATACTTCGATAAAAAGACGCATGGCGAGGTCATCAGCCTGGTAGCCAACGACGCGGACGCGATAGGTAACACGTTAAGTATGAATCTATCGCAGGTAGTCACCTCCATCACCATGATACTCGGTATCCTGGCAATGATGCTCTGGATAAGCTGGGCGATGACGCTGGTGGCGCTGGTGATAATGCCCATCTCGATAATACTGGTCAGCATAATTATTAAAGTATCACAGAAATACTTTAGGAAGAACTGGGCTTATCTGGGGCACGTTAATGGGCACATCGAGGAGATGTTCGGTGGTCACAACGTAGTGAAGTCGTATAACGGCGAAGAAAAATCGATTAAGCAATTCGACGAGCTGAATAACGAGCTTTATGACGCGGGTTGGAAGTCGCAGTTCCTCTCCACGGCGATGATGCCGATAATGACCTTCATCAGCAACCTGGGGTACGTTGGGGTAGCAATGATGGGCGGCTACCTGACGGTGCGGGGCACCATCCAGGTGGGCGACATTTTAGCGTTTGTTATCTACGTAAGGAACTTCACACAGACGATTACGCAGACCTCCAACATCGCCAACCAACTGCAGACGACAGCGGCCGCCGCCGAGCGCGTTTTCACCTTCCTCGAGGAAGAAGAAGAGATCCCCGACGAAGCCAAGGCAGTGAAGCTGGGGGAAATAACAGGCCATGTAACCTTCGATAAAGTGCACTTCGGGTACGACCCGGAAAAGATAATCATCAACGACTTCTCGGCGGACATCAAGCCCGGACAAAAGGTGGCAATCGTGGGACCTACGGGCGCCGGCAAGACCACGCTCGTTAAACTTTTAATGCGCTTCTATGACGTCAACAGCGGCGGCATTTACGTGGACGGGGTGGACATCCGTAAGATGCGGCGGCAGGACTTAAGGGATATGTTCGGGATGGTGCTGCAGGATACCTGGCTCTTCAACGGGACGATTAAAGAGAATATCAAGTACGGCAATTTTGAAGCGACGGACGAGCAGATTACCACCGCGGCGAAGATGGCTTATGTTGACGCCTTTGTCCATGCTCTTCCGCACGGATACGACATGGTGCTGAACGAGGAGACTAGCAACGTCTCGCAGGGGCAGAAACAGCTGATAACCATCGCCAGGGCGTTCCTGGCCGACCCGAAGATATTGATACTGGACGAAGCAACCAGCTCGGTAGACACGAGAACCGAGGTGTTGATACAAAAAGCGATGGAAGACCTGACGAAAGACCGCACAGCCTTCGTTATTGCTCATCGGCTCTCCACGATACGTAACGCAGACATCATACTGGTAATGCGGGACGGAGACATTGTGGAGCAGGGCACGCACGAGAAGCTGTTGAAGAAAAAGGGATTCTACGCCTCACTATATTACAGCCAGTTTGAGACCGCGCCGGCGGAAAACTAGATAACTAAATAAAGCCTTTCAGTCTTTTTATTCCCCTCTCTGGCGTTAGAGAGGGGGTAATTTTTTCTTGACCCCAATTCCACCATTTGCTATATTTGGGTGAAAGTCTTTTTTTCATCTGTGAAAGGAGTCGCTCATGGCTGTTCAGAAACAATACGCCCACTATGTAAAACCAATGTTGATTAAGGAACCTCCCAAAGGACTATATCCAGAAAAACGTGTCTGGATGGAAGCCAAAGATATGGAGGGGTTCAACGCTCATTTCTCCTTCGGGTTTATTAAAGAGCCCACCAATTACATCCACCCGATGGAGGGGGCGATAGTGCATCCCTTCGACGAGCTGTTAGTCTTTGAGGGGACGGACTCGGCGGGGAGTATGCTAGACCTCAACGGCGAGGTATCGGTGGAACTAGGCGAAGAGCGTGAGGAGTACGTCTTCAACAAGCCGACGGTAGTGCTGATTCCTAAGGGTATGCCCCACGGCGCGATGAAGGTAAGAAAGGTCAAGAAACCAATCGCGCACTACACCATCGGTTTAGCGCCGGCCTACAGCGCGTCGCCGATTAAAGTGAACGACGTGAAGTCGAAAGGCAATAAATACCAAAAATACGTCAAGAAGATGATAACCACCGTCGCGGAGAAGGCACCGGAAGCCGAAGGACGTATGTCGAATGTCATCGGCAGGGACGGCATTATGCGTCCGGCTAAAGCGGGGGTGGGCCCCGGCAACGGCGACCAGATTGTGTGGCTTTACGGGGACGACCTGGAAGGCTTTAACATCAATTTTACCTGGGGTTTTTACAGCCAGTGTGGCAAATGGCACCGCGGCGGCGAATCGCACTACCACCCCGAGGCAGAGATACTTTGCTTCGTGGGCAGCGACTTTAATGACCTTAACTACCTGGGCGCCGAGCAGGAACTGGGGATGGGCAAAGAAATGGAACGGCACGTCTTCAACACCTCCACCTGTGTGGTCTGCCCCGGCGGCTTCCCACACCTGCCACTGATTACGCGTTGGGTGGATAAGCCGTACTACTTCTTCGTAATTTGTTTAAGCGGCGAGCACGCTTCGCCGTGGACGGAAACTGAAGAATAAACCTCCCTTTAAAAAGGGAGAGATACAAAGATATGCAATACCGGAAATTCGGGAAGCTGGACTGGCAGGTCAGTGCGCTGGGATTAGGGCTGGAAAACCTGCCGGAAGCTGAAGACGAAGCCATAAAGATAATCCGTGCCGCCATTGACGGCGGGGTCAACTTTATTGACGCCGGGTCGGCGGGGCAACTAAAGCGTAACGCGCCCTTACTCGCCAAAGCGTTGGCGGACGGTAACCGGGAAAAGGTAAAAATCGCGGCGGTAATTCCGGCGGGGGGCATAAACACCGCAGCGGACTTTGAGCGAGAGCTTGAAAACCTGCTCAATCTATTCAATAACGAACACCCGGACTTTATTACCCTTGGGGGGCTAAACCGCTTTACCTGGGAAAAAGCGGCGGGGTTAAAAATTACAAAACTAATCGAAAAAGCCTTCGTCGATAGGAAAATCAAGTATGCCGGGTTCGCTTTCCATGATGAATATCAGTTCCTGCGTGATATCATCGCGGCTTACGACGCCTGGACGTTCTGCCAGTTCCAGTTCAGCTTTATGGACATAGACCACCACCCGGGGGTCACTGGTCTTTCATATGCGGCGGAAAAAGGTCTGGGAGTAATTGCTACCAAACCGTTAAAGGGCGGCAGTTTGACGAGCAATATACCGGAGAACGTAGCCAAGATATGGGAAGAAGCAAAGCCCAAGCGGAGTCCGGCGGAGTGGGGCTTAAGATGGGTGTGGAATCACGGGGAGGTAGCGACGGCGATCTGCGACATGAGTAGCCTTGAGCAGGTTAAGGAAAACATTAGGATTGCGGTGGAAGCGGAGACGGGGGCGTTTAGCGTGATGGATGAATTAGCCATCAGCAAGGCACGGGATGCCTATCGCTCTCTAAAGCCCATCCCCTGTACCGCGTGCCGGGGTTGCATGCCCTGCCCGCAGGATATTGATGCGCCGCGAATCTTTGAGATTTATAACGACGCCGTCATGTATAACGACACCGCCACAGCGCGGGAAATCTACAGACGGGAAAAACATCACATAGAAAACTGTAACGAATGTAAAATGTGTGAAAACCGCTGCGGCAAAAGAATCCTGCTAGCCGAATGGCTAAAGAAGGCGCGGGAGTTATTAACCTAGAAAAAGCGGCATATGGTTTTTCTACAAGTCAATTTTGGTGATATAATATTATACAAATAGTTGTACCGTTCCCAAAGGAGCATCAATGGATACAGAAATTTCCAGCGTCAGGAAAAACACTAAGATACTGATTGACGGGGCGCTTTATAACGTGGTGGAGGTTGACTTCACCAAGCCCGGCAAGGGCCGCTCCGTTTATAAATTAAGGCTGCAGAACATGCGCGACGGCGGCGTAATTGACCGTACGTACCGCTCCGGCGAAAAAGTCGATACGGCGGCGATGAGTACGGAAGAGGAACAGTATCTCTACCGCGAAGGCGACCAGTACATTTTCATGAACTCCCAGACCTACGAACAGCACGGCATCTCGGAAAAACAGTTGGGCATTAAGAAGAACTTTCTTAAAGAAGGCCAGGAAGTAGTGATGCTGATGTCCGGCGATGAAGCCATTGATATCCAGTTACCGATAACGATAGACCTCAAGGTCATTGAGGCGGAAGCGGCGTTAAAAGGCGCCACCGTCACCGCGCAATTGAAACCCTCCATCGTAGAAACCGGTTATAAAGTAGATACGCCGGCGTTCATCAAGGTAGGCGACGTTATTAAGATAGACACCCGCACTGGCGTTTACCTGGAGCGCGTTTCCACCGGTAAATAGCCATGTCCGAGGACGAAATAAAAAGACTAGCCCGCCTGCGGAACAACCTGGAGCGGCGGGCTTTAGTATTTAAGTACATCCGTGAGTTCTTCGACGGGCAGGGATTCCTTGAAGTAGATACGCCCATCCGCGCCCCGGCAATTGCGCCGGAGGCATTCATCGTCCCCTTTCAAAGCGAGGATTGGTGTCTGGCAGCGTCGCCGGAACTGCATATGAAGCGGCTGCTGGCGGCGGGGTATGAAAAAATTTACCAGTTCAGTCACTGCTTCCGTAAGGGGGAAAGAGGGCGGTGGCACAATACCGAGTTTATTATGCTGGAGTGGTATCGCTACGGCGCCAATTACCAAAAAATAATCGAGGACACGGAGCAACTGATAACCGGGGTGGCGGGGAAGCTGGGCTTTAAAAAGAACATTACGTACCGGGGGCAGGAGATTGATTTAACCACGCCCTGGCCGAGACTGACCGTCAGTGAAGCGTACCTAAAGCACGCGGGCTGGGACCCGGCGGCTAAAGACGACCCGGAGAGATTCGATGTTGATTTTATTGATAAAGTATTGCCGAATTTCGCTAAAGACCACCCAACGATACTGACGGACTACCCGGCAAGCCAGGCTTCGCTAGCAAGGTTAAAACCGGGAAACAATAAAGTTGCCGAGCGGGCGGAGGTGTTCATCGGAGGGCTGGAGCTGGCTAACGCCTACAGCGAGCTGGCAGACGCGGCGGAGCAGGAAAAGCGCTTTAAGGATACGATAAAGCAGATAAAGAAAGAGCGCGGGCAGACCATGCCGATGCCGGAGAGGTTCATCGAAGCGATGAAAAGCCTGCCGGAGTGCGGGGGCATCGCGCTGGGGGTGGACCGGCTGGTAATGCTGCTCTGCGACGCAGACTCAATAGATGATGTAACGGCTTTTACGCAAGATACGGCGTGAAATATCAATTAACCTTAGTCCATGTGCTCGGAAGCCTTAATGACCGGTTTCTTGCCCATTAAGACCATTGCGAAGTGTTCCAGCTTTTTACCGAGCTTTGGGTCGAAGTCGTGCCAGCGCGCTAAAAACTCTCTTTCGTTCAGCCAGGTGCGGCGGCAGGAGGAGGGGTCTTCAAAGACAAAGGTGTTATCCTGATAACCGATAGCAACGGCATAATGACCATTTTCATAATCATTGCGCCATTCTGACAACGTCAGGTATCTTTCCGCCCAGGCCTGAACGAGGACAATAACCGGGTAACCGTTATCAATAAAGCTCTTTAACTGTTCCAGCGTAACGTTTTCTTCGGCGAAGACCTGAAAGCCGTGTTTTTCCGCCAGCGCCTTCATGTCAATATAGCTGGTGCCGTTTTCGTCGGTCCTTAAAGCCTTGCGTATCCGGTCGTTGCGCATCTCAACGCCATAATACTCCATCACAACCTGCAGCGCCGACGCGCCGCAGTCGAAATCATAGGTTTGCATGGCAACTCGTAAAGGTATCATGGACGCCCTCCGGCTATATTATAACAAGTTTCAGGGAAGAGAAAATAGAGTGGTTGTGGGAGTAGGACTTTAATTACTGCGCAGCTTGCGAAGTATGTCTTTAAGGTTTTGCCAGAGGCTGTTGGCTTTGGTTTCTTTGTCAACGGTAGGCATTTCTTCGCCGTAACGCACATTCTCGTACAAGTGCGTCAGGCTGGTCAAAGACCGTGAGCTTTCCGGCACAAACTTCCTGATGCGGCGGGCGTATTCCTCGGCGGTTTCATGGTAGCGGCGGGGAATTCCAGAGCGGCCGGCTTCCCACTGCATATAGCGGTAGATTTCCCTGATATTCAACTTATTATCTTGTTCGTCAAAATGGTAGGCAGGTTCTGGGGCGGGTTTGCGGCGGCGTCCCAGCGAACCGAGGAACTCCTTTAAGTCGTCGCGCAGGCCTTTCCAGCTAAAAAGCGACTCGCGGATTTCATCCAAATCCTCTTTGGCGCGGCGGGCGCGATTACGCTGGACGGCTTTGACCAGCAGGAAAATGACCACGGCGACAACTATCGCCACCACGACCCACTTGATGATGGAGACAACCGTGGGCGAAAACTCGACGAATTTATCCTGTTCCCCGAATATATCGTTCATGTTACCAGGATTTTCCAAGCCTTCCGTCTGAGGTTGAGAGAATAACCCTATAAACCATTTAATAATAAAGACTAAACCTTGCCCAATCCAGACGATAGGGTACATGAGATATTCAAATATCTTGGCGAGGAAATCGTAGATAGCCCTGGCGCCCTGGCCGATGGCATCTATAAAGCCCGGCGAAAACAGAGAGGCAACACCAAAACCGATGAGAATCATGATACCGATAACGCCCAACATCACCGGCATCCAGCGCCAGACCGAGGTCTGCCCAGATTCTTCCTTGGGCATAGAACGGCGCATATTATAAATGTGGCTGATGGCGATGGCGAGCAGGCCAAAGAAGAAAAAGGCGATAACATTAATGCCGATATCGGCGCCCGGCCGCGGCATGCTGCCGGAGTTTGATGTTACCTGCCAGAGGACAATCAATAAGACCAGCGCCACCATCCCTAAGATGAAGGAGCGGTAGATATCGCGGAAATAAGAGGTGGACTGCCCCAAACCGATACCCCTCCACCACAAATAAATAATCGTCGGCACGGCTAGTGAAATGGTACTGGCATGGGTAAAGGTATTGGTCAATAGCAACCAGATGTGGCTAAACCAGGCAGCGGAGAGGAAGATATAACCATCACGGTATTCCACCCCCAGAACGAGGAGCATGGTAATTAGGCCGCTGCCGACGATGATTAGCTGTATCTTCCACATTGGCCACTCACGGCTAGTAAAGATACGCGTCATCACCAAAGCGACAACGACGATAATAATCACCGAAGGCAGGCTTAAGACAGGTCGGGCCTCGATAAAGTAAGGCCAAACGCCCATCCAGCTCAACCAGGGAGAAACCCAGAAGGCTTCCATTAAAACGACTGACAGCGGGTAAAAGACCAACGCCAGCCAGTCCAGTTTTCTAAACGCTTCTAACTTCATTGTTTGGTATCATCCGATGCTTCGTTCAGCGTTACTTCGTTAATCAGTTCCCAGGCCACGGCGTCGGAGACGTGATAGACCGGGAAGTGGGTGTCGTTTATATCCTCAACCTCGGAGCCGACGGCTATTAGGGTAACACTGCGCCCGACTCTCTTTAAATCTAATAACGTCGCCATGAGGTTTTCGTCAGGCTGGGCAGATATAACGACGATGGTGCTGCCCCAGGGGAGGTTGACGACTTCCTCGCGTAAGTATTGGCGCATCGGGCGCGATTCCACCTGATGAATCTGCGCCAGTGCTTCCAGCACTCTTAAAAGCTGGTCGGGGTGACGGGAGGGGGGCACGCGAACCATGCCGCTGGAAAAACGCGTCATTTGGTTGACGTATAGCCCCACGCGGAAACCGGAGTTAAGGGCGTGCTGTGAAAGCGCGGCGGCGGTAATGATGCCGACCTCCTGCAACTGGTCAACGCTGCCCCAAAGGTGCGCTTTAAGGGTGCGGACGTCAAGGAAAATACCAATATCAATGGTGGTAGTGGGCTCGTAGATTTTAGTCTGCAGTTTACCTAGGCGGGCAGTGCTCTTCCAGTGGATGCGTTTAAGGGCGTCGCCGGGATGGTATTCCCTAATACCGGCGGTCAATACGGGGTCTTGGAAGAGGTGCTGTTTAAGACGAATATCGCCGAAAAGCTGCTGTGAAGGTATGCCCAGTTTATCCAGTGGTACTAGGCGGGGATAGACTAAAAGATAATCCACATCACTAATTTCCAGGTTCCGGCGGAAAAAACCAAAAAGGTCGCCGGACTGGATGCGTGTGGGGCCGAAAAGAAAAGCACCGCGGCGTGCACACTTTATGGGGAAACGGCGCTTAACACGGTTATACATACCGATAGGGAAAATATTGGTGAGGGTAACGCGCCCTTCATTGGAGGCGGAAGCCTTGCCTTTAAGCAGTGGCAACCTATCGGGAAGTTCGTCTTCGATTTTAATCCAGGGAAGAGGGAGGGGTTTACGGTTGGAAA
Organism: Dehalococcoidales bacterium; assembly: GCA_028714335.1. Lineage (GTDB taxonomy): Bacteria > Chloroflexota > Dehalococcoidia > Dehalococcoidales > RBG-16-60-22 > RBG-13-51-18. Next base: position 2,345 of record JAQTMM010000045.1, on the reverse strand, counting down.
TTTCTATTTCCAAGACGATTTCCTCGCCGAAGAAGACTTGATTATGGCTCAAGCGGCGTTTATAGTCAACGCGCCGGAGGCAATATTTGTTCCAGAGGCGCGATACACCGCCGGTAAGCAGAAAGAGGAGAGCAATAAGCGCCAGCGGTACCTGGTGTAATATTAAAGAGATAATCAGGATGACGACGGCAGAGATAATCCAAAGGTCGCCCTTCATCCTTTAAGCCCCCTGGACAGCCCCTTCTTCTTCGACAGGCACAGCCACAGAATCACTGATTTCCTTAAGCGTCTGTTCGGCCTTCTGCCCGCGCAGGCGGCTCTCCGACTTGGGGATGATGCGGTGAATCAACACCGGAGTCATCAGGCGTTTAATATCGTCGGGGGTAACGTAGGTTCTGCCCTGAATGGCAGCCAACGCCTGGGCGGCGTTATAAAGCGCCAGCATAGCGCGGGGGCTGGCGCCCAGTTCGACAGCAGGGTGCTTGCGGGTGGCGTGTATCAAGCGGATTATATAATCCTCAACGTCATCGGCAACATGCACATCGTGGCAGGCTTTCTGCATCTTAATCAACGTAGCTGCGGTGATTACCGATTCTAGTTCCTCCAGAGGGTCGTCAGCGCGGAATCGGGAGAGAATAACGCGGTCGTCTTTTTCGGAGGGGTAACCCATCTGTATCTTCATTAAGAAGCGGTCGAGCTGGGCTTCGGGGAGAGGGAAGGTGCCTTCAAGCTCGATGGGATTCTGGGTAGCCATGACCAGGAAGGGGCGGGGCAAAGGACGGGTTTCGCCCTCGGTTGTAACCTGCCGTTCCTGCATGGCTTCCAATAAAGCGCTCTGGGTGCGGGGGGTGGCGCGATTAATCTCGTCCGCCAGCACAATCTGGGACATGATGGGGCCGGGGCGGTATTCAAAATCGGCGGTTTTCTGGTTAAAGATGTAAGTGCCGGTAATATCGGAGGGCAGGAGGTCGGGGGTACACTGAACGCGTCGGAAGGTGCAACCTAAAGACTTGGCTAGGGATTTAGCAAGAACAGTTTTACCGAGACCCGGCACATCTTCTAAAAGGAGGTGGCCTTCGCAGAGGAGGGCAACGATAGCTAATTCCACAACATCGCTTTTACCGACGATAACACGCTCGACGTTTTCTTTGACTTTAGCAGCGGTCTGCTTGATTTGCTGAACCTGTTTTGTATCCATGTTTATACACGCTTTCTACATAATGGGATATCGTTGACTGTAAACCATTTACCATTATATCAGGTTAACTATTTTGAGGCTAATTTAGACATCGTACTCATCCTCGATGCTGCCGACCATTTGCTCGAGGATGTCTTCTAAAGTAATCAGCCCGGCTACGTCGCCCTTTTCATTAAGGACAACAGCCTGATGCATCTTGGCGCTTTTAAAGTGGCGCAGCTGGGTATTAATCATTTTGTCCTGATGGATAAAGTAGCCCGGCCGGATGAGTCTTTGCATCGAGCTTAATTTCTTACGCCCGCTTTTACCCAGCAGGTCTTTGGCGTGGATAAAGCCGACAATTTCCTGCGTCCGGCTGTTTTTAACGGGGTAGCGGGAATAACCCCACTTAATAACCGTCTTTAACGCCTGGTCAATGGTCTGATCGGACTTGAGCATTATCATGTGGCGGCGGGGAATCATAACATCGGCTACAGATTTATCGTCAAGGAGAAAGACCTTGTCAATCATGTCCTTTTCCTCGGCGGAGATGGAGCCATCCTCCATACCGATACTTATTAAGCTCCGGACTTCACCCTCGGTGACGATGTTACGGCGCGTGCGGGAGATATCAATATTAACCACCAGAATGAGTTTCTGGGCGATGTAACTGGCGGCGGCGGTAATGGGGCGGGTAATAGTCATAATGCCTTTGATAACCGGGGCGGTGAGGAGGGAAATGCGTTCGGCGTGGTAGCGGGCAAAAACCTTGGGGGTAATCTCGGCGAAGATTAAAACGATAATCGTCAATCCAACGGTAACGTAAACGATACCCGCATCGCCCCAGAGGGATAAGGCGATTGCCGTAGCGATAGACGTCATGGCAATGTTGACCAGGTTGTTGCCGAGCAAAATAGTACTGATGAGTTTTTCCGGTTTTTCCAGAATACCTTCGACTATTTTGACGCCCAGCGTATTCTTCTTCGCCATATAGCGCAGGCGGGCGCGGCTGACCGTCATCAAGGCTGTTTCCGAACCGGAAAAGAAGGCGGAGCAAGCCAGCAGCACTACCACCAATATCCATAACGGTACTTGTGTTGCAATATCCATTACTGCCTCCTGTGTCACAATGTCCCGAGGGACATTTGTATGTTAGCAGAAGAAAAGA
>JAQTMM010000044.1 GCA_028714335.1 Dehalococcoidales bacterium | reverse complement strand
GATATATCATTACTCGTATTTTCTGGCTAATCATCGTGCTGTTTGTTGTCAGCTTCGTTACCTTTTCATTAATGCACCTCGTCCCCGGTGGCCCCTGGGACCGCGAGAAAGCATTAGCGCCGCAGGTAGTCGAGGCTTTAAATAAAAAGTACGGACTTGATCAACCGTTTTTCGTGCAGTTCGGTAATTTCATCTGGAATCTGATGCACGGAGACCTTGGCGTTTCGTACTCATTCCAGGACAGGAGTGTTACTTCCATTATTTTAGAAGGATTGCCTAAAACGGCTACACTTGGTGTAGTCGCTTTTATTTTAGCGATATTAATAGGTGTCCCCTTTGGTATGGCGGCGGCACTAAAACAAAACTCCTGGATTGACTATTTGTCTGTAATTTTTTCAACTATTTTTGCCAGTATCCCCGGATTCGTGCTGGGCATCTTCTTGATAATTCTCTTCTCCGTGACATTGCACTGGCTGCCTACCGGCGGTTGGGGAAGTTTTAAACAAATTATTATGCCGGCATTTGCTCTGGCCACCCTGCCAGCGGCATTTATTGCCAGAATCACCCGCGCCAGTACGCTTGAAGTATTACACCAGGACTATATCCGCACCGTTCGGGCGATGGGTATTAAGGAGCGCATCATCCTCGTCCGCCATATCCTCCGCAACGCTTTGATACCGGTGGTTACCGTTGCCGGACCGGAGCTGGCGTTTCTTATTTCGGGCTCCTTCATTATAGAAAATCTGTTTTCCATCCCGGGCATCGGGCGCATGTTCGTCAACGGCGTTTTTGCCCGTGACTATGGCCTGATTATGGGCAGCGTGCTTTTCTACGGCTTTGCCGTGGCCGCCCTGAACTTAGTAGTTGATGTATTGTACGGGGTTATTGACCCGCGGATACGTTATGATTGAGGTATATAAAAAGTGACTGTAGCTGAAGAATCTGTAAGACCTCATCACACCCTCTGGGGTGATGCCTGGATTCGCCTGCGCCGCAACAAGTTGGCGATAACCGGCGGCGTTATTATTATCCTTATCGCTTTAATGACGATTATTTACCCCTTCTTCAGCCGCTACGACTTTGCCTCGCAGGATCTAGATGCTATCCTCCAGGGCCCCAGCGCTGAACATTGGATGGGCACCGACGAACTCGGCAGGGACGTCTTTACACGGCTCGTTTACGGCGCCCAGACGTCGCTCTCTGTGGGCATCTTTACCCAGATAATCGTTTTAGCTATAGGTCTGCCCATTGGAGCTTTTGCCGGTGCAACCGGCGGCATGACCGATAATATTATTATGCGTTTTGTGGACGTAGTGTATGCTTTTCCCGACCTTCTCCTTATCATCCTGCTCCGCGCCATCCTCGGCGGCAGTATCTACATGATATTCTTCGCTATTGGTCTTGTTTCCTGGGTGAATATTGCGCGTCTTGTGCGCGGCCAAATACTATCGCTTAAACAAAGAGATTTTGTAACCGCCGCCCGTGTTTTTGGCGGTTCCAGCGGTTACATAACCACCCGCCACCTTCTCCCCAATTCATTAGGCCCGGTCATCGTGGCGGTTACCTTTAATATCCCGCGCGCCATCTTCGCCGAAGCTGCTTTGGCATACATCGGCATTGGTGTTAAGCCTCCCACGCCCAGCTGGGGCGCAATGATACGCGACGGCAATAACGTAATTTTTGCCGCTCCACATTTGGTGCTTTTCCCGGCTATCGCCATCGGTATTCTCATGTTATCCTTCACCTTCCTTGGCGACGGTCTGCGTGACGCTCTTGACCCGAGGTTAAGAAGATGAACGATCAGAAACCCTTACTCGATATTCGTAACCTGTCAACCCAGTTCCATACGCAGGACGGCATTGTTAAAGCCGTTGACGGCGTGTCCTATAACGTCAAACGCGGCGAGACTATTGCCCTGGTCGGTGAGAGCGGCTGCGGTAAGACCGTCAGCGCTTTGTCTATCCTGCGCCTAATCCCCGACCCGCCCGGCAAGATTGCATCCGGTGAGATTATTTTCGACGGGCAGGACTTGCTTAAACTCCCTATTGAAGCCATGACCGATATCCGCGGCGATAAGATATCCATGATTTTCCAGGAACCGCTGACCTCCCTCGACCCGGTCTTGACCATCGGCCGTCAGATTACCGAAGCGCTGGAACGCCACCGCGATATGAACGGTAAAGAAGCTGAAGAAGAAGCGATAAGACTGTTAAAAATCGTTGGCATCCCCCAGCCGGACCGCCGTATTAAGGATTACCCCCACCAGTTCAGCGGCGGCATGCGCCAGCGCGCCATGATTGCTCTTGCCATCTCCTGCGAACCACAGCTTATTCTGGCTGACGAACCGACCACCGTCGTTGACGTCACTATTCAAGCGCAGCTGCTGGAGTTAATCCGGAATATTACTAAAGATTTAAATACAGCTCTGATTTTGATTACACACAATCTCGGCATCGTCGCCAGGTACGCCCACCGCGTTTACGTGATGTATGCCGGACATATTATAGAACACGGCTCATCCACCGACATCTATCACCATGCCTGTCACCCCTACACGCAGGGATTACTCGGTTCGGTGCCCCGCCTCGATGAACCGCGGAAGATGCGCCTAAAACCCATCGAGGGCCAGCCCCCCGACCTTATTGCCCCACCCAAGGGCTGTGCTTTCGCCCCACGCTGCGACCGCGCTATGGAAGCCTGCTATAAAGGCAGGCCGCCGATGGTGGAAATCACCCCCGACCACTACACCGCCTGCATTTTGGCATCGCCGGAAAAGAAGAAGACAAAATGAATCAAGAAGCTATCGTTGAAATAAAGAATTTAACCAAGCACTTCCCGGTTACCGCCGGTATAATCCGCCGGAAACAGGTCGGTGTTTTAAAAGCTGTTGACGGCGTCTCGCTGACCGTCCATAAAGGCGAAACACTGGGACTCGTTGGTGAGAGTGGCTGTGGCAAGACCACACTGGGCAAATGCCTACTCCAGCTTTACCGTGCCACCAGCGGCGAGGTGTTATATCAAGACAAGGACCTATGTAAACTCAATGAGAAACAACTCCGTCCCCTGCGTAGAGACCTCCAGCTTATCTTCCAGGACCCCTACGATTCGTTGGACCCCCGCTTCACCGCCGCCGATATTATCGGCGAGCCTCTGCGGATTCACAATATGCACCATTCGGATGCCTACCGCAAGCGCATAGACGAGCTTATTAAAATTGTAGGACTCTCTCCTTATATGGCAGAACGCTACCCCCACGAGTTTAGCGGCGGCCAGCGCCAGCGCCTCGGTATCGCCCGCGCTCTGGCTTTACAGCCCACCTTCATCGTTTGCGATGAACCAATTTCCGCGCTGGATGTTTCCATTCAAGCGCAGATTATCAACCTCCTTGACGACCTCGGCGAGCAATTTGGCATCGCCTTCCTCTTCATCTCCCACGACCTCGCCGTAGTTCGCCACATCAGCGACCGCGTTGCTGTGATGTACCTCGGTAAACTTATGGAAGTCGCCGACCGCGATAGTCTTTACGAGTCGCCCCTCCATCCCTACACCCAGGCGCTCCTTTCCGCAGTGCCTATCCCCGACCCCACGGTAGAAAGCAAGCGCAAGGTCATCATTCTTAAAGGCGAAGTTCCCAGCCCCATCAATCCGCCCTCCGGCTGCGTCTTCCATCCCCGCTGCTTCCAGGCTTTCGACGAATGTAAAACCGTCGTGCCGCAGCTGACCAAAAACAAAGAGGGGCACGAAGTCGCCTGTCTTCTCTATAAAAACTCCTGGCCCAAAAAGTAGTTTTTTTCCGCCGCTGCTTGAATCGCCCCGCCGTACAGAGTATCATTTATATAGACACTTTTCCCCTACTTATTTCTTTGTTGACCGACTGTGCATGAAAGGGGGACTATCACCATGTCCGATTCTCCAACCACTCCCAATCTTTCTCAATTCCGCCGCGAGGAACTTTTAAGAGACGGCTACCGCGTTTTACTGCGCCCCATCGAGAAAAGCGACGTGCCGCTCTGGCTGGATTTCTTCAACCGCTTAAGCGACGAAACCAAGTATTTCCGCTTCCATAACGTCCCCAAGGAAATGACCGAGGAAGACGCTTTACGCTACTGCACCGTGGACTACGATAACTCCTTCGCCTACGCCGCCGAAATCGGCAAGGGCAAGGACAGGAAAATCATCGCCGTCTCGCGTTATTACCGCCTCCCCAATCGCCGTTCGGCGGAAGTCGCCATCGCTATTGAGGATGCTTATCAAAACATCGGCCTCGGCACGCGTCTTATCCAGGCGCTGGCCGACATCGCCCGCGAAAAAGATATCTCTGTTTTTGAATCCAACGTGCTGGTGGATAACCAACAAATGATGGAAACCTTCCGTGATTACGGCTTTCACGTCTCCAGCGAACTGCAGCACGGCGTCTATACGGTTACCTTCCCCATTAAACACACGCAGGTCGTTGACCGTAAGGAAGCCTACCGCGACCGCATAGCAACAGTCGCGTCTCTGCAGCCGCTGGTTAATCCAAAATCGGTGGCGATTATCGGGGCGGCGCGCGCCCCCGGTACTATCGGTAATTTGCTGATGCGCTGTATTTTACAGAGCGGCTATTCGGGCATCGTTTATCCCGTCAACCCTAATACCGACGCCGTGCTTTCCGTTAAATCCTATCCTTCGGTGATGGACATTCCCGGCAAGGTGGACTTAGCAATTATTGCCGTGCCGGCGGCTATCGTTAACAAGGTCGCCGATGAATGCGGGCAAAAAGGCGTCCGCGGCTTAATCGTTATTTCCGACGGTTTTAGGGAGAGAAACACGGAAGGCGCTGTCCGCGAGGACGAATTAAGAATTATTACCCTTAGCTACGGCATGCGGCTGGTTGGCCCTAACTGCATGGGCATTATCAACACCGACGCCGATGTTAAGATGAATGCCACCTTTTCACAGGTTTATCCCAACACCGGCAATGTGGCTTTCCTCTCCCAAAGCGGCGCTATGGGTCTGACCATTCTGGAACATGTGAAGAACCTGAATGTCGGCATTTCCACTTTCGTCAGTGTAGGCAACCGCGCCGACGTTTCTTCCAACGATTTCTTGCAGTACTGGGAACAGGACCCGGCGACCAAGGTTATTTTGCTTTATCTTGAATCCTTCGGCAATCCCGATGAATTCGCCAAGATTGCCCGCCGCGTCTCCGCCAAGAAGCCCATCGTCGCGGTGAAAAGCGGCACCACCGCCGCCGGCGCCAGGGCGGCTTCGTCGCACACCGGCGCGCTGGCAACCTCCGACGTTGCTTCGGACGTCCTGTTTAAAAACGCCGGTATCATCAGGGTTAATTCTGTGGAAGAACTCTTAAACCTGGCGACGCTTTTATCCACCCAGCCCCTGCCCAAAGGCAGGCGGCTCGTTATCGTTACCAACGGCGGTGGCCCGGGCATCATCGCCGCTGACGCCGCCTCCCGCAACGGGCTGGAGGTGCAGGAACTTTCTGCTGATTCCTACGAAAAAATCCGCCCGATTATGAAACGCGGCATCAATGTCGGCAATCCTATCGATACCACCGCTGGAGCCACCGCGCAGGAATACGAAGGAATCTTGAGAATACTGGCCGCGGATGAAAACGTAGACGCCGTGCTGGCTATCTTTGCCCCGCCCATCGTCATTGAAACTAAAGAAATGGAAGACGCATTGCGTAAGGTCGCGCCGGTTTTCTGGCGCTATAAAAAGCCCCTCCTCGGCTGCTTTATCGGGCAGAAAGGCCTTAGCGCCCAGCTGGGCTCCAAGGGCCACTATATCCCGCTCTACGTCTTCCCGGAAGAAGCCATTCAATCTTTAAGGCGCGCCACCGAATACTCCGAGATGCGCAGCAAGCCCATCGGTAATATCCCGATATTTAAGGATATCCAAAAAGCTAAAGCCCGCGAGTTGATTAATACGGTTATCAAAAACAGCTCCAAGCGCCCCATATGGCTTTCACCGGAGGAGATTGAAAAACTGCTTTCCTGTTACGGCATACACCAGTCCGGAGTTGTTTTTGCCGACACGATTGATGAAGCCAAAACGACTGCCAGAAAACTCGGTTACCCGGTGGCGGTTAAACTGGCATCGGCGACGATTACTCACAAGACCGATGTCGGCGGTGTAGTGCTGAATGTTGACTCTGATGAAGAAGTAGAAAAAGCTTATAACACTATTGCTGAAAAACTGGAAAAATTGGGACGGCGTAATGAAATGTCCGGTGTTACCATCCAGCGCATGATGACCGACGGCATCGAGACCATCGTCGGTGTCACGCAGGACCCGTCCTTCGGCCCGTTAATGCTCTTCGGTTCCGGCGGCATTTACGCCGAACTGATTAAAGACGTTACGCTTAAGCTCCACCCCATTACCGATTCGGACGCCTTAGAAATGATTAACTCGGTCAGAATGTCAAAACTCTTTGACGGTTACCGCGGTTCGCCCCCCAGCGATGTTAAAGCGTTACAGGAACTATTGCTGCGCGTATCTGCCATGGTGGAAGATATCCCGGAAATCGCTGAGCTTGACCTTAATCCGGTCAATATCCGCCCGGTGAAACAGGGCTATTGGGTCATCGACGCCAGAATAATGGTTAAGTAAAAGCCAACGTAGAAAATAGTTCCATAACGGTTGCTAATTATAGCTTGGAAAGGCACAAAATGGACGAGAACGCCTTTGAAGAGTTTGGTTAAAGCCCTAGGTAGGCTTTCTTGATATGCGCGCTGGCAAGGCAGGTAGCGCAGTCGCCTTCCATCACAATTCGCCCATTCTCCAGAACGTAAGCCCGGTCCGAAATTTCCAGCGTCTGTTTAACGTTCTGCTCGATTAACAAGATCGTGATACCCTGAGCGCGCATATTCTTGATGATTTCAAAAATCTCCATCACTACCTTAGGCGCCAGGCCGTTGGAAGGCTCATCAATGATACACAGTTTTGGCAGGGACATTAAGCCGCGCCCCATCGCCAGCATCTGTTGTTCGCCGCCGCTGAATGTGCGGGCAAGCTGGCGTTCTCTTTCCTTCAGTCTGGGGAACATTTCGTAAACTGAACTTAAAGTCTTTTTCCTGTTTTTCCAGGAATTCTTAGGATAAGCTCCCATCTCCAGGTTTTCGCGGACGCTCATCTCGGTAAAGATTCTCCTGCCCTCGGGTATGTGTGAGAGACCTAGTTCGGCGATTTTGTACGGTTCTAGGCCACTGATTTTTTTATCCAAAAATTCAATGTTGCCGGAGTATGCGCCTAAAAGTCCAGTAATGCTGCGGACCAGCGTTGATTTACCGGCCCCGTTGCCGCCGATGAGGGCGACAATCTCACCCTTATTAACCTGAAGGCTTACGTCCCACAATATTTGTATGTTGCCGTAGCCGGCGCTTAACTTATCGACTTTAAGCATCGGATTCTCCAAGGTAAACTTCAATGACTTTCTTATTGGTAGTAATTTCCTGTGGCGTCCCTTCGGCGATTTTCTTGCCGTAATCCAGCACGGTAATCCGGTCGCAGATGCCCATAATCGCTTTCATCACGTGCTCAATCATAACGACGGTAACGCCTTTTTTCTGTATCTTCTTTACCAGTTCCATCGCCTCGACCAACTCGGTCGGGTTAAGCCCCGCCATAATTTCATCCAGCAGCAGAATTTCCGGCTGGGTGGCAAGGGCTCTGGCTACCTCGATTCTCTTCTGGTGCGCCAGTGTTAAGTCTCTGGCGGGGGTATTAGCCACGTCGTCTAGCCCGACAAATTCCAGTAAATTTTTCACTTCGGCGTTAGTGTCCTTCTTAATTTTTCCGTGCGCGCCGAAGAGTAAACCAATCTTTACGTTATCAACCACAGGCATGTTGCCAAATATTTTAACTGTCTGGAAAGTTCTGGCGATGCCCATACGGCATATTTTGTATGCCGGCATCCTGTTGATTTTCTTGCCCTTGAATAATATCTCACCAGGATTTGGCTTCAGCGCTCCCGATACTAAGTTAAACAGGGTCGTCTTACCGGCGCCGTTCGGCCCGATCAAGCCTACAACTTCACCCTTATCGAGGTAGAAATCTACGTCCGATACCGCCGCCAGTCCGCCAAAGTGTATAGTGACCCCTTTACCCTCTAGTAAGTGCACGTTTAGCTCCCTTTAAACGATTCCAGAGATTCTGTATCAGCCCCATCAAGCCTTGAGGCATGTATAAAATAGTGGCTATCAGGATACTGCCGAATATCAGCATATAGTAATTGTTCAGATTGCCTGTCTGTAATATTTCCTGAACATAGGAGAAGATGACTGCACCGACGGCCGGGCCGTAAAGATTCGCCATACCGCCGAAGATAGCCATCAGCGCCGGGCTGAAAGACATCATCGGATTGAAGGCGGTACTCGCGTCAACATAGATAGTCTTTGTTGCCATCACCACGCCAACGGTACTCATTAATGCCGCGCTTACGGCGAATATCAGCACCTTAACCATGGTGACATTAACGCCTGAATGCGCTGCCGCGTCTTCATTCTCACCAATACTCCGCAGCGCCAGTCCGTATTTAGTATTCTTGATAAAGAACGTAACAATCATGGTAACTACAAAGATACCCAACAGGTAGTAATATATCGTCTCGTTCGATTCCAGAGCAACGAACCGGCCGCGTTGACCTAAAATGGAGGTTTCCACGTAATTGATAACCTGGAACAAGAGCAGTACCAGACCAAAAGTAAACATAGCAAAGTAAATGCCTTTTAGCCTGAGTGTTATCGCCCCGACGATGAACGCAACGAGGAAGCTGGCAGCCGCGCTGACTATGATGACGGCAATCAACGGCAGGCTAAACCCTGTAGCAGGATGCAGCAAAGCCGCGGAGTAGATACCGATGCCGTAAAAAGCGGCTGTCGCCAGTGAAATATACCCGGTAGCCCCGGAGAACATCACCCAGCTGACGGTCAGAATAATGTAAATTAAAAAGTGAGAGAACAGCGAGACGCCGTATTCCCAACCGTAAAACGGCATTAAGGCTAAAGCCAGCAATATCACCAGCGGAGCCGCAAAGGTTTTGCTAAGTTGTTTCCAGTTAATGTTACTCAAATTCATAGCTCTATCTTCCCATAATACCTTTTGGCCGTACCAGTAATAAAATAATAAATATTACGTAGCAGGCAGCCACGGCTAAACCCGGCTGCCAATAATTAACCGCTGTGTAAACAATGCCGATGATTAAACCCCCGATAAAACTGCCCGGTATGCTGCCGAGCCCGCCCAGCGTGATAATGACCGTAGCGATAACGGTATACTGCAAACCCATCGTTGTGGATATCGGATAGCAAATGCAGATAAGCGTACCTGCAATGCCCGCCATCGCGGCGCCAAAGCCGAAACAAAGCGCCAGTACAAAATTAATATCTACACCCATTAAGCCGGCGGTTGCAGAGTCCTGGGCAGCCGCCCTGATGGCTTTACCGGAACGGGTGCTGGTTAGGAACAGATAAAATATAAGCCCAATGCCTACTGCGAATGCCGCTGCCACCAGTCGGTTCACACGGAAATCTGAAGGACCGATGCCGAAGCTGGTGTTCAGGTATGCGAAAGCGTAAGGGGTTGAACCCCAGATAAGCACCGCAATATTCTGCACGATAAAATAAAGGCCAAAAGCCGCCAGCATCCCGTTGCTTTCAAAAACACCCGGATTCGGTGACCTCACCCTGATGCCTGTAAAAACTGTCCGATAAAGGATAAAACCGACTACGAAAAACAGCGGAGCTATCACAATCGTTGGTATCAGCGGATTAACGCCAAGACTCTGGAGCCAGTACGTCACGAAAGCCCCAAACATCATAAACTCGCCGTGCGCAATATTAAATACCCTGGCAACGCCGTACTGTAGGCTAAGCCCCATAGAGACCAGTGAATAGATACCGCCGATTAACAGCCCGCCGATGAATATGTTTAAAAATAATGCCATTATTCTGTCTCTTAAATATCTGCGTTATTATACATTATTGTTTTGAAATATACCAGCAGGCTATCTGAAGGCATATTCGTTATCTTTAGAGGATACCGATATTCCGAACATTTCGGTATGGCCTCCAGATAGCCTGCAATTTATCTTTCTATGTGTTGCTTAGTTACTGTACCGGCCAAGCTGGTTTCGGATAAATGAACGGAGCGGTGTTGTTAGCATCGTTGTCAACAACTTCAAAGACGCCGTTCTGCCACTGGCCAATCTGGCCCAGGTAGCATTCCTTAGGCAGCAAGCCGCCGCCGACGCCATTACCCTGGATATCCCAGTAGGTATCACCTAACAATGTCACGAAGTGGGTAGTTCTGTAGACTTCTAGGATTGCTTCGGTATCAAGGGTTCCGGCTTTCTCGATAGCCTGTTTAAGGTACTCGAGGGTCGCCTGGTAAACATCAGCGCCCCACCAGTCCATGCTGCCCGCGCCGCCGACCAGCGGTTCAACTTTGGCTGCAAACGCAGCTGCCGCAGCTGAGCTCTTGGCATTCCAAGCGCCTTCGCCGCAGACGCCTTCAAGCGCCGCACCAAACGTTAGCGGGAAGAAGCCGAAGTTACAGCCAGGGCCGATTAAGAGACACTTCGGGTTGAAGTTGAGTGCCATGGCAGTGAACATGAAGGGGATGTTCTGGTCCGGATAGGCGAACATACAGAACACATCGGGATTCAGATCTTTGGCTTCGTTGACTATCGGGTCGAAGTCGGTGATGTTGATAGGAATACTCTTGGCCTGGACGACGGTAATGCCGCGCAGACCGCACTCACTCTGCATTGTGAGGTTATATTCAGCGCCATGCAGGTCGTTCATGAAGCAGATGTAAACCGTCTTGGCGCCCTTGGCCTCGATAAGGTCGCAGAATACGGGAATCTGATAGTGGTTGGAGTAGTTCAGAACCGCGAAAACGTAAGGCATGTTAGCCAACTGCGGTTCTAGGGTAGTGGCGCCGCCTTCGCCGCAGAGCAAGATGGTCTTGTTCTTATTGGCGATAGGAGCCGCCGCAAAAAGCATCGCGGTGCCGGTCGGACCAAACAGGAAGTTCACATGGTCCTGCGTGCAAAGCTTTTCAATATTCCTGACGCAAGCAGCGGTGTCGCTGGCATCATCATACTCAATCAGTCTTACGGGGAGTTTTTTGCCGCCGACATCAATACCGCCGGCTGCATTAACCTCTTCAATCCATGCTTTATAAAGAGGAGCGAAGCCGTAGGTCTGGAAGCCTGCCTGCGGGCCGGTGATATCGCGGGAAGCGCCGATTAGGATTTCGGTCGCTGTGGTCCCGCCGCCGCCGCAGCTAGTAAACGCAAATGAACTGAGTACAAGGACTAAACAAAGGGTCAGTGGTACTGTGACTTTAAGAACCTTTTTCCACATTTATTTGCCTCTCCTTTTAAAATATTTGTTAATCCATAATTTTACTGTTTTTCTCACATATACGCACCTCCCTTGATAACCATTTTTTATTTACCTTTTCGGTAGTTTAAATTAGCCTATCATACCAGCTAAAAAAATGCAACAAAATTCACAAACTCTCCGTTTGTCAATTTGGTTTATTTCAAATCAAAACAAAGCTATTTTATACCCAGGAATTCCATATTGTCAAATAAGTGAACTGTTTATTTTTTGATTTTTAAGTGTTTTGATTTTTTAGGAAACATTTGTTTACTATTTTACATTTTTTTAATCTGCCGCAAAAGCAGGAAAATAACCGCCAACCCGGCCACAGCAATAACAGTAATCAGCCACCAGCTCATCGCCAGCCTCGACGCGGTAGAAGTCGTTAACGGAGCCGATGGAACTGTCGGTGGTACGGTGGGCGCAAGTGTCGTGGGATTAGCCGGCGCCTGGTAGTCGTTATCATTTTGATCAGCCGGAGGATTGTTGCTCGGTGAATCGGTCGTGGTTGTATAAGCAAGGCTGTAAACCGAGAAGCTCCCCCTGGTAATCGTGATGGTATTCGTCACCGGGTTCACGATGCCTTCCAGCACCTCCCATTCACCCGTGGCTTCATTGTAGTAGCCTATCTTCAAACTGGTTTCATCTACACCCGGCGGTATGTCCCCGTCATTATAGTGCAGGGTGATGGTTATCGGCGGTGTAAAGGAACACGGGCTGGGTGAAATACTAAACGCCGGTAGTATGATATTCAAGCCCGGCGGCGGTGGCGGAACATCGTCAAGAATGGTTATGGTGATAGTATCAATGGGGTTGCCGTATTCATCCAGAGCCAGAGTACCTGCCGGTATCGTAATGGTCAGCTTGCCGCCTGATGAATTGATGACGTAATTCACTAATACTGTCCCATTGCTGTCAGTCAATATAGTTACGGTATTGCCGGTGAGGTTGAGGTCGGTAATCGGCCCGGCCACCGGCGGGTTTACCCCCGTGCCGGTTAGCGTGAGGTTATACGGGTCTTCATCACTATCGCTGTTGGCGAGGGATATAGTCACTGTCTTTAACCCCGCAGAAGTCGGGGTAAAGCGTATGATAAAGGTCGTGGTACCGCTACCGGCCACCGGCGATATTGGTTGCAGCTGGATGCTAAATTCTCCGGTATCGGGCCCGCCCAGCACTAATGGCAGGCTGTCAAGCGTAAGGTCCACCGGGCCGGTATTCTGGATGGTAAAGGTAACGT
>JAQTMM010000043.1 GCA_028714335.1 Dehalococcoidales bacterium | reverse complement strand
TTGCTAGACCGCTATGACCTCTTTAACCTCCGGCACTTCCTGCTTTAATATCCTCTCGATGCCGTTCTTTAAAGTCATTGTGGAATGCGGACAGCCGGCGCACGCGCCGACGAGCTTAACTTTTACCGTTCCGCCCTCTATCCCCACCAGTTCCACGTTGCCTCCGTCGCGTACTAAATACGGACGTACTTTATCTAAGACGTCCTTTACTTTTTCTTGCATTTTGGGTGTGACTCCTTTACA
Source organism: Dehalococcoidales bacterium (assembly GCA_028714335.1). Classification (GTDB taxonomy): domain Bacteria; phylum Chloroflexota; class Dehalococcoidia; order Dehalococcoidales; family RBG-16-60-22; genus RBG-13-51-18. Next base: position 12,419 of record JAQTMM010000043.1, on the reverse strand, counting down.
ATTTATATAAGGCTCCTATGTAAATTCTAGCTGTATTTCGGACTGTTTGTCAATCAGGGCAAAATTCGGTCTTTACCCCCTTGAATGACCGTTTTCACTGATGTAGAATATATCAACTTAAAAAATATTATATCCATTTTTCGAGGGACTAAATGGTACGTGAAGATGAAAAACTGATAAGGTACCACGAACAGCGCGGCAAAGACGCCATTGAGATGGCGATGCAGGCGCGCTGGCAAGAGGCTGTAGAAATCAATAAGGAGATTATCGCCCAGTTTCCGGCGGACGTTGATGCTTATAACCGCCTGGGCAGGGCATTGATGGAGCTGGGTAAATACCAGCTTTCCCGCGGGGCCTACAAGAAGGCCGTCGAATACGACCCGTTCAACGCCATTGCTAACCGCAACCTGCGCCGCCTTAACGATATGGGCGAAACCGGTGCAATGGATATTGACATGGACAAAGTCGAGCCCCGCAAGTTTATCGAAGAAATCGGTAAAGCCGGTGTGTTGACGCTGGAGGAACTGGCGCAGAAGGAAAAGCGCGCCAGCACTGTCGCCGGCGATAAAGCAATACTAAAAATCAGCGGTTCCAACCTTGTGGTGGAAAACAGCCGCGGTGAATACCTCGGCAAAGTAGAACCTAAACCCGCCGCCCGCCTTATCCGCCTGATGCTCGGCGGCAACAAATACGCCGCCACTGTTGTTAAGTCCGCCGCCGACGGCATGACCGTAATGGTGCGCGAGATTTTCCAGGACCCCTCCCAGGTCGGCAAGCTCTCCTTCCCGCCCAAGGGCATGGAGGAGTTCCGCGCCTACGGCTCTGATAAACTTACCAAGATTGAGGGCGATGAAGAAGAGGATGAATCCGGCTACACTATCGTCGGCGGCGATGAAGTGGAAGTCCTCCCTGAAGAAAACGACGAAGACGAAGACGACACCGGCAACGACGACGAATAGGAGGTCTAAAAGTTATGGTTTCAGGAACTGTTAGACCGGTTAATATCGAACAGGAAATGAGGAATTCATACCTCGACTACGCGATGAGCGTTATCGTCTCTCGCGCTCTTCCTGATGTCCGCGACGGCTTAAAGCCGGTGCACCGCCGCATTTTATACGCTATGCATGATATGGGATTGCGCTCCAACACCCCCACCCGCAAGAGCGCCCTTATCGTTGGTGAAGTGCTCGGTAAATACCACCCCCACGGCGATTCCTCTGTTTACGACGCTATGGTGCGTATGGCGCAGGAATTTTCCATGCGCTACCCCCTGATTGACGGCCAGGGCAACTTCGGCAGCGTTGATAACGACCCCCCCGCCGCCATGCGTTATACCGAAGCCCGCCTCGCTAAAATCGCCGAGGAAATGCTTGTTGATATTGAAAAAGAAACCGTGGACTTCATGCCCAATTATGACGACCACCTGCAGGAGCCCACTGTCCTTCCCGCCCGCCTTCCCAATTTGCTTTTAAACGGCAGTTCCGGCATCGCAGTGGGTATGGCCACCAACATCCCGCCCCATAATTTGACCGAGGTCTGTGACGCCATTACCCATCTCGTTGATAACCCCAGGGCTACCATCGAGGAGCTAGGGAAATTTGTTAAAGGCCCCGACTTCCCCACCGCCGGTATTATCCAGGGACGCGAGGGCATCCAGAACGCCTACGCTACCGGCCACGGCAAAATTGTCATCCGCGCCCGCGCCCACATCTCCAGTGTTTCTTCCGGCGGCAAACAGCAGATTATTGTCACCGAACTGCCTTACCAGACCAACAAGGCGGCGCTTATTGAAAACATCGCCAACCTCGTTAAGGATAAGAAACTTGACGGCATCAGCGACCTCCGTGATGAATCCGACCGGCAGGGCATGCGCGTCGTTATCGAGCTGAAAAAGGAAACCCAGCCGGAAGCTGTGCTGAATAACCTCTTCAAGCACACCGCCATGCAGTCCTCCTTCTTCGTCAACATGCTGGCGCTGGTTGACGGCCAGCCCAAGGTCATCAGCCTTAAAGAAGCTTTAGAGAATTACATCGAGTTCCGCCAGAAAGTTATTACCCGCCGCACCAAGTTCTTACTCAAACAGTCGGAAGCCCGCGCCCACATTTTAGAAGGCTTGAAGATAGCCCTCGACCATATTGATGCGGTTATTAAGACCATCCGCGAATCACCGACCTCCGAAGAAGCCCGCAAGAACCTGATGTCCCGCTTTGAACTCTCCACTATTCAGGCGCAGGCTATTTTAGACATGCAGCTGCGGCGCTTAGCCGGGCTGGAAAGACAGAAGATTGAAGAAGAGCTGGCCGAGGTTCTAAAGAACATCTCTTACTACAAAGACCTGCTGGCCAACCCCAAGAAAATCCTCTTCCTCATTAAAGAAGACGTTAACGAGCTTAAGTCCAAGTACGGCGATAAGCGCCGCACCGAGATTCTGGACAAAGGCGCGCAGGACTTCACCGAGGAAGACCTCATCCCCCACGAGCGGGTCGTCGTCACCTTAAGCTCCCGCGGCTTTATTAAGCGCATCCCCGCCCGCCTTTACGCCATCCAGCACCGCGGCGGCAAGGGCATCATCGGCCAGGTGACGCGTGAAGAAGACGCCGTGATGATTTTAACGGTCGCGGATACCCACGACGACCTTTTCTTCTTTACCGATAAGGGCAAGGTCTATTATCTTAAGACCCATGAAATCCCCGCTGGCGCCACCCGCACCTCCAAAGGCCTGTCGGTGATTAACCTCATCTCCATCACCGAGGGTGAAAGAGTCACCGCGATGGTCACCACCAACGGCCTGATGAAGGACACCTTTATGGTGATGGCTACCAAGATGGGTGAAGTTAAAAAGACGCCGGTGGACAACTTTACCGCCGTGCGCTCCAGCGGCTTGATTGCTATGGACTTGGAGCCGGGCGATGAGCTTGTCTCCGTCTGCCTGGCTACCGATAAAGACGATGTTATCATCGCGACGCGCAAGGGCCAGTCCATCCGCTTTGACGTTGCGAGCCTACGCTCCGCCTCCCGCATCTCCGGCGGCGTGCGCGGCATGAAACTGGCTAAAGGCGACGCCGTTATCAGTATGGACCGCGCCGACGAGGGCAGTTACGTCCTCTCGGTAACGGAATTGGGTTTCGGCAAGGTCACCCCGGTTGAGGAATATCCCAAACAGCACCGCGCCGGCAGCGGCGTGCGCACTTTCAAGATTGTTGATAAGACCGGCGATGTCTCCGCCTTCCGCGTGGTCAACTTTAATCAACAGGTCATGCTGATTTCTGCTCTGGGCATGATGACCCGTACTCCCGTTAAGGAAAAAGACCCCCGCAAAGGCATTACTACCCAGGGTCGCAGCACCCAGGGGGTTAAAGTCATGACGTTGGATGAAGGCGACCGCCTGGTAGCAATAACCATCTTCGATGAAGAGGACGAAAAGGAAAAAGAGAAGGAAGAGAAAAAGGCTAAGAAGTAGCCGCTAGCTCTTATTTGACAGGCAAACCTCGGTTTGTTCCAGCCCGCACGCGTTGCAGGGGTTCGTCCGGCAGTCCGGTGTTTCCTCGCCGTTTTTTGCCTTGAGGTATTCCTTCTTCAAGAAATCCGCTGATACCCCGGCGTCTATGTGCGTCCATGGCAGCACCTCGTCCAGCGAGCGTTCCCGGTTGGTGTAAAACGCCGGGTCTATTTTGTTATCCTTAAAAGCCTGCAGCCATTTATTATGGTCGTACAACTCGCTCCACGCGTCGAACTTGCACCCCAATTCCCAGGCGCGCTTTATCACCGCCCCGGTTTTCCTGTCGCCCCGCGCCATCACCGCCTCCAGCAGACTCGTGTTGGTGTCGTGCCAGGCCAGCCTTATGCCTTTTTGCTGCAGGTATTTTTGCAGTAATTCCTGTTTGGCTTTAACCGTTTCCAGGTCGTCCTGTTTGCTCCACTGGAATGGCGTATGCGGCTTGGGAATGAACGTTGCTACGCTGACCCTTATCATCGGCTTGCGGCCGCTGGCTTTCCTACCCTGCCCCCGCACCTTTTCCACCAAAGATATGATGCCCGTGACGTCCTCCATCGTTTCCGTTGGCAGCCCCACCATGAAGTAGAGCTTAAATGATGTCCACCCCCGCTCAAAAGCCTTTCCCGCCGTTTCCAGCAGGCTCTGATCTGTGATGGTTTTATTGATAACGTTCCGCAGCCTCTCGCTACCCGCCTCCGGCGCAAAGGTCAGTCCCGTCCGGCTGCGCGTCGGCAGTGACGCCACCAGCCTTACCGAGTCGTCGTCCAGCCTTAGGGAGGGTAGGGATAGCGCGATTTTAGGGAACTTTTGCGCCAGCTTTGCCACCAGTTTATCTATGCCGCTGTAGTCGCTGGTGTTCAGCGATACCAGCGAGATTTCATCATACCCGCAGTTATTAATAATGTCCCCCGCCGCTTTAACGACTTCCTCATGCAGGCGTTCGCGGACGGGGCGGTATATCATCCCCGCTTGGCAGAACCGGCACCCCCGGCTGCACCCCCGCTGCACCTCAATGGCCCCCCGGTCGTGCGTTACCTCTACAAACGGCACCACCAGTTTAACCGGGGGCGGCGGCAGCGCATTGACCATCCGGCTCATGATTTTTTCTTTGGCTTCCGGCGCATTGGGTGTGATGCTCTTTATTACGCCGTCTTTATCGTATTTAACGTCGTACAGGCTGGGGACGTAAACGCCCTCGATTGTCGCCAGCTTGCGCAGGATATCTTTTTTACTCTTCTTCCCTTCCCCCCGCCACACCTCCAGCATTTCTAAAATGACCTCTTCTCCGTCCCCGATGACAAACGCGTCTATAAAGTCCGCCATCGGCTCCGGATTCAGCACGCAGGTCCCCCCGGCTATAATCAGCGGATGTGAATCGTCCCTCTCTGATGACAAAACGGGTATTCCTGCCAGGTCCAGCATGTTGAGGACGTTAGTATATCCCAGTTCATATCCCAGTGAAAACCCGATGATATCAAAATCCTTTAACGGACGCTGGCTTTCCAGGCTGAACAGCTGTTCGTTATTCTCCCGCATTGCCGCTTCCATATCCACCCACGGCGCGTAAACCCGCTCCGCCAGCACGTCCGCCTCGCGGTTGAGTATTTCGTAGAGAATCGGTATCGCCAGGTTGGACATCCCGATTTCGTAGGTGTCCGGGTACGCCAGCGCAATCTTGATGGGCGTGGTCTCCCAGTCTTTAACGACGCTGTTCCACTCCCCGCCCGTGTATCGCGCCGGACGGATTATCTTATGGAGGATTTCGTTACTAAGCACCTTAAAATTATAGGGGTTAAAGTGGGGTGGTAGCAAGGACGTGGTACAAATTTCAACTCATAATGATGGTTTAAAAACGAGATCGTACTAAATTCTCAAGCCTTTCTGTCCCTACATACGTGTCAGGTTTTTTGTTATAACGTGGTTGTAAAAATGAACGTAAAATACTTTCAACATGATTGGCAGTTCCTTTCGGAAAATAAAAGTCATCTATACCGATAAATAATACTTGAAAATTTAGTGATTTAAAAAGAGCTTCATCATATGTGCTATTATCACTTTTTTGTACTTTTTTAGGCAATGCATTCATCCATGCTTCTTTTCTCGGATCAAAATGAGCAGGTATCCTTTCAATAAAGCTTCTACTAGTGGATTTACCAACGTAAAGGATGTTGGTTATATCAGAGGGGTCAGAAAAGATGTATATACCACGTGGTTTACCATTCATAGTTGATAATTCCCGAATAGAAATGTCACCAATCGTTTTCTTGTGTTGTTTTTGAATGCAATTCCGTACTTCAGATAATGTTTTGTTAGAGATATCAGTATAATCAATGTAGTAATTTACTGTTTTTTTGATTTCCATGATCACAATTCCCTAGCACGTAGTTGATTTAATATACCCCTGTACTACGTAGCTTCACCTCACCCTCACCACCCTCTCCCTCAACGCTTTAGGCGACCCCGCCACCCGGAACTTGCTGTTGTCAATCTTTGGTATCGCCGTCTCTTTAGCCCTCTGCGCTTGCGGCGCCCAGTCGTAAGGCAGGCGGTAGGCGCGGTAAATCATGTTGCTCTTCATCCTCCGGTGCAAAAACGGGCTGATGTACTCCCAGACAATCTCCAGTTTCGGCGTCACCTCAATAATGCGCCCGATACTCCCCTCGGTTATCATCGTGTTGCCGTTGGGCAGCCGCTGCGCCGAGCTTATGAACGCGCTGTAGAGCCTCCCCCCGCCCGGCACCATCGGCGGCGGGTACTGCCACTTTATCTCCAGCGTTTTCGGGTCTAGTTCTATTACCCGCGAGGTGTCCCGTTTGGCGTTGTCTATGCCGTCGGGCGATGTCGGGTTGGGCGCGCCGTAGCCCGCCGCCCCGCCGTTATCAAAGAGCAATAGATTCCCCTCCCCTTTTAACCCCCTTGGAATCAAGTGTGCGTGGTGCTGCCCGATGATTTGCCCCAGCGCTTTGAGTTTTTCGTTTGCTGTAAAGTAAGGCCCCAGCTGCCAGGCTATCTTGCCGGTTTTCTTGTCTATGATGGCGACGATGTTGGTTTGCCGCCCGCTGATGATGATGTTGTCCGGGTGGAAGCGTTTGTCGCCTTTATCGTAAAACCTGTTCGGCCCCAGCGTGGAAACCGAGTTCATGTGCATCCAGTCGCCCACGCCGTTGGTCATCATCTTGGCGCCCGGGTTGCGCTTTAGCGTATCTTTCGCGGCCTCGTCGAAGCCCATCTCCTCAAAGTGCTCCGAGCACACCCACTCCCAGACTTTCTTACCCCGCCCGTCCACCTCGATTATCACGTCGTCCACTATCGGCTTGTCGCTTATCTTTTTATTGGTGAGGTTGCGGTGGCAGAGGATTAACGTAATGCCGTTCTTTTTTAGCTTCACATCAGGCACGTAATACCCCACCGGATTCCCCTCCCGCTGGTAGTCGTGGTGCTGCCGCGCCATCCATCGCGCCTTTTGCCGCGGGTCTTTGACCCTTTCAAAGCGGTTGAACTTCCAGACAATTTTCCCCTCCCAGTCCGCCTCCACCAGATCCAGCATGTCCTGGAAGCCGTATTTCATGTTCCGTATGCCCGTAGAACCCATGATGTGACCGCCCGGCAGCATCTTGTTGGGGAAGCCGTCCAGCCCCTGCCACCGGTTAACCACGTTGCCGTTCATGTCTATCAGCACGGCGCCGTAGCCGTTATTGCGGTGTAGTTCCGCCGGAAAAACCGTATAGCCGTTCCAGCACTTTTCCGGGTAGTAGATTGTTGTCCCTGTCGGGTAGATACTCTGCGGCATTTTACCCCTCCCCGTTTGAATTTACTACATCTTAACCCACCCGCCGCTTTTTTTCTACTAATAAAAAAAGGGGGGCTTTTACACCCCCCTCTTAAAGCTAATAGCTTACAGCTTAAACCTCCCTGAACTCCCCCTCAACCGTCCCGTCGTCCTTGCCCTTGCCGCCCTCTCCGCCTTCTGGCGGCTGTTCCCCTCCGGGTGGCGGCTGCTGTCCGCCGGGCGGTGGCTGTTGCTGGCTGTAAACCGACTGCCCGATTTTCTGCATCGTTTCGTTCAGGGCCTGCGTCGCGTTCTTAATGGCTTCCACGTCCGTGCCGTTTAACGCGTCTTTAACCGCTTTAATTTTTTCTTCCGCCTCGCTGTTAAGGTCGGCGGGTATCTTGTCTTTATTGTCGCGTAATGTCTTTTCCGCTTGGTACGCCATCGAGTCCGCTGTGTTCTTGGCTTCTATCTCTTCGCGGTGCTTGGTGTCTTCCGATGCGTGGGCTTCCGCCTCTTTCTGCATCTTGGCGATTTCGTCTTTAGAAAGCCCGCTGGACGACGTTATCGTAATCTTCTGTTCTTTGCCGGTGCCTTTGTCCTGCGCCCTCACGTTAAGGATGCCGTTGGCGTCGAGGTCGAAGGTAACTTCAATCTGCGGCACGCCGCGCGGCGCCGGCAGAATCCCGTCCAGCATAAAGCGCCCGAGGACCCTGTTGTCCGCCGCCATCGGCCGCTCGCCCTGGAGGACTTTAATCTCTACGCTCGGCTGGCTGTCCGCCGCTGTGCTGAAAATCTGGCTCTTGGCGGTGGGTATGGTGGTATTGCGCGGGATAAGGGGCGTTGAAACCCCTCCCAGCGTCTCTATGCCCAGTGTCAGCGGTGTTACGTCGAGTAGCAGTACGTCTTTTACCTCGCCCTTAAGCACGCCCGCCTGTATCGCCGCCCCGATTGCCACGACTTCGTCCGGGTTAACGCTCTTATTCGGCTCTTTGCCGAAGAATTCTTTGACTTTGTTCTGCACCAGCGGCATGCGTGTCTGCCCGCCGACGAGTATCACCTCGTCAATCTGCGCGGCGGTCTTGCCGGCGTCTTTCAGTGCCTGCTTGCAAGGCTCGATGGTTTTTTCCACCAGGTCTGTCACCAGCTGCTCCAGCTTGGAGCGGGTCAGCGTAATATTGAGGTGCTTTGGGCCGGATGCGTCCGCCGTGATGAACGGCAGGTTAACCTCCGTCTGCTGCACCGATGAAAGCTCAACCTTGGCTTTTTCCGCCGCTTCCTTGAGCCGCTGCAGCGCCGTTTTATCGTTGCCCAGGTCAATGCCCTGGTCTTTCTTGAATTCGGTAATCAGCCATTCCATGATTCTCTGGTCGAAATCCTCGCCGCCCAGGTGCGTGTCGCCGTTGGTTGACTTAACCTGGAAGGTGCCCTCGCCCAGCTCCAATATAGAAATATCGAAGGTGCCGCCGCCGAGGTCGTAAACGGCTATTGTTTCATCGCCTTTTTTATCGAGGCCGTACGCCAGTGCCGCCGCCGTGGGCTCGTTGATGATTCTTAAAACGTTGAGCCCGGCAATCTGTCCGGCGTCTTTGGTCGCCTGACGCTGGGCGTCGTTGAAGTATGCCGGCACGGTGATGACCGCGTCGGTGATTTTCTCGCCCAGGTAAGCCTCGGCGTCCGCCTTTAGTTTCTGTAATATCATCGCCGATATTTCCGGCGGGCTGTATTCTTTGCCACCCATCGCCACCTTGATGTCGTTGTTGGCGGCTTTGGTGACTTTATATGTCTTGCGTTTGGCGTCTTCTTCCACCGGCAGTTCGCGTCCCGCCGGCTCGCCCCACTTACGCCCCATAAAACGCTTGATGGCGTAGATGGTGTTTTCCGGGTTGACGATTGCCTGCCGCTTGGCGATTTGCCCCACCAGCCGCTCCCCGTTTTTATTGATAGCTACCACCGATGGAATCAGTCGGCTGCCCTCGGTGCTGGTAATGACTACCGGTTCGCCGGCTTCTAAGACCGCCACCTCGCTGAAAGTAGTGCCTAAATCTATGCCTACTGCTTTAGCCATTGTTCTCTTCCTCCTTTAATACCTCCCGTAATTTTCCTCTCCCCTTGCGGGAGAGGATTAAGGTGAGGGGGTAAAAAGTTTTTTGCTCCCTCATTCATTTCCGGTTTCTGCTTGTTTCTCTTCAGGTTTGACTTGCTCCTCTTCCTTCACTTGTTCTTTAGTATGTGTTTTATGATGTTTTTCCGCTTCGCCGCTGCCCACCGATACGCGGGAAGGGCGCAGCAGTTTTTCATTCAGTGTATAACCTTTTTGATGCTCGGCAACCACCATGCCCTCTTTGCCTGTTTCGTGTCTTATCGCTTCATGCAAATTCGGGTCGAACTCCATCCCCAGTGCGCATATCGGCTTTACCCCCTGCCCCTCCAGTATCGTCTTGAACTTCTTCTCCACCAGCCTCACGCCCTCCACCCACTCGCTCTTGATGTACTCTTCCGGGATGGCGGCAATCGCCCGTTCTAAATCGTCCACTACCGGCAGGATGCTGTTGCATAATCTGGCGTTGGCGTAGTCGTTGAACTCCTGCCGTTCCTTTTCCATGCGGCGCTTGTAGTTGATAAAGTCCGCCTGTGCCCGCTGCCAGTTCGCCAGATATTCCTCGGCGCGCTTTTTCTCCGCCGCCAGCGCGTCATCTTGAATTACCGGTTCTTCCGCCGTTTCCTGTTCGGCGTCTTCCGGAATTTCGTTTTCCATATTTTCTTGTTCTTCTGGCTCTCTTGGCATCATATCTAAAATTTCCAAACGTTAAATTTAACTGCGGTTTTCCTTGCCGTAAAGGCCTCTTATCAGCTGGTTCAGCACGGACGAAAGGTAATAGACTGTGGGGATGGTGCGGGTATAAGGCATCCGCGTCGGCCCAACCACCGCTAATGTGCCGGCAGCCTCTTCCGGCAGCCCGTAATGGCAGACCACCACGCTGCAGTTCTGGATGGCTTCGTTCTGGTTTTCCTTGCCGATGATTACCTGCACGCCCGGCGTGCGTATTTTCTCCGGCACGATGACTTTTAAGAGTCCCCGCTGCTCCACCAGCTCCATTAATGTGCTTATCTGGTTGCCCCGCGCGAACTCCGGCTTCTCCATCATAAAGTGCCACCCCTCGAGGTATGGCTCCTGGTATTCCTTGCCGTCCTCGGTGCTCATTATCTCGTCGAGGTGTTCGCCGACATTCTTTTCCAGCTTGGTTAATTCCAGCTTGCTGTTGGTAATCTGTTTTTTGGTCAGGCCTGCGTAGGCTTTATTGAGTTTGTTGCTGATGGCTGTCAAATCCGGCTGCTTTACCGCCTCGTCGAAGGTTATCAGCTTTTGCCGGACCGTTGCCCCCTCCAGCACCACCACGATTAACGCCTTGGTGTCCTGCACCGATATCAGTTCTAAATGCTTTAGCTTGCTGTCCGTCGCTTTTGGCAAACTGACCACCGCCACGTTCTGGGTTAGCCTCGCCAGCAGGCTGGCCGTTAAACTTAGCCACGTCTCCACCTCTTTTTCCACCTGGTGGAAGGTATGGCTGATTAAATACTGCTCCTCGCGGGGCAGGTCAACGCTGTCTATGGACTCCACGTAATAGCGGTAGCCCATGTCCGACGGTATGCATCCCGCCGACGTGTGCGGCCGGATGAGGTAGCCCTCTCTTTCCAGTTGCGCCATGTCGTTGCGGATGGTTGCCGGGCTTACGCCCAGTTCCGCTTTGTCCGCCACCGCCTGCGAGGGCACCGGTATCGCATCCGTAATGTACTGCCGGATGACGTAATTTAGTATTCTTCCGCTTCTTTCGGTTACCATCTTTTCTCCATTAGCAGTCTCACCCTTCGACTGCTAATCATATCTAATTTAACACTTTAAACGCCTTTTTGTCAAGAGACTAAAGTAACAATTCGACAGCCTTTCTTAATCCCCTTTCACCCACAAATTACTCTTAAATTCTTTTCCCTCCCCTTTACCCCCCGCCTCCCAATATGTTAAACTTTATCCGTGGATATTACTTGGTTAGGCCATTCATGTTTCCGCCTTCGCGGCAATCAGGCAATTGTCATTACCGACCCCTTCCCGCCCGATTTAGGCTATAGTCTAGGCAAGCAGACCGCCGATATCGTTACTGTCAGCCATGACCACCCCGGCCACTCCTACATCAAGGGCATTTCCGAAGGCTACCATCTGGTCAAAGCCCCCGGCGAATATGAAATCAGCGGCGTCTTGATTCTGGGCGTCACCGCCTACCACGATAGCGTCAAGGGCCAGTCCAAGGGCAAAGTGACCCCCTATCTCATGGAAATTGATGGTATAACTGTTTGCCACCTTGGTGACATCGGCCATATTTTAGACGACGACCAGATTGAAGAGTTGGGGAATATTGATATCCTGCTGATACCCGTCGGCGGCGTTTCCACTATCAACGCCTCGATGGCGGCGCAGACCGTCCGCAAGGTCGAGCCCAAGGTCGTTATCCCCATGCACTATAAAACCCCCCAGTCCACCCGCGACCTCGAGACCGTTGACGATTTTGTAAAAGAAATGGGGATGCTCCTCATCGAGCCTCGTCCCAAGTTCACCGTCAGTAAAACCAGCCTCCCCCTCACCCTGCAGGTTGTTGTCCTTAGCCCCTAAGCTCTACCCGCCGTCCAGCGCTTCCGCAAAGACCCTGTTGAATTCTTTAGGATTTTTTTGGTGCGGCGCGTGCCCGTAGCCTTTCAGCACAATCAGCTTCGAGCCTGGTATCTTCTTTACTGCCCGCTTCGCCTGCGATATCGGCACGTAAGGGTCCAGCCCCTTCCAGATGAAGTACGTCGGTATATTCAGCTTGACTAAATCTTCTTCGTAGTTGGGGTGGAAACTCTCCCCTGGCTTTAGGAGGTATGTGGGGTAGGGCTGTTTGATGCGGAAAGCTTTGCGTACCCCCCAGAAGGTGTACTGCAGCATGGTACCCCATAAACTCATGCCCCCCAGCCCCGTCGTATCAATTAAAATCAGCTTGCTGACGTTATCCGGCTGGCGCAGGGCGACTTCTATGCAGAACCTGCCCCCCAGCGAGTGCCCCGTCATGATAACCTTCTTGAGTTTAAGAGCCTCGATGAAGTCCGTCAGCGTGTCGGTCA
>JAQTMM010000042.1 GCA_028714335.1 Dehalococcoidales bacterium | reverse complement strand
CCCATCAAGCTGGAGTTCGCCGCGTTCACAATTGCGTCGGTCGTCTGGTGGGTGATGTCCCCCTGGATGACGGAAATTGTCGCCTGATTAACCGTATAAGTAAGGTCGTTGGCCATCGCGCTTGCCTCCTTACGCCGATTAATTGCTGTTTAAGTAGGTGATTGCCCATTGTACCGCATCCACTCCGGTTAAATCCAGCGGAAAATCGGGCGTAATCCCTTGTCCTTCAATCAGCCTGTCGTTGGGCGTTAGCCACCGCGCTATGGTGAGGTATATCGCCGAGCCGTCGCCCAGCTGGAAGAACTTGTTAACGCTCCCCTTGCCGTAAGTCAATGTGCCCGCCAGCACCGCCCGTCCGTGGTCCTGTAATGCCCCGGCAAATACCTCGGAGCCGCTGGCGCTTAATCCGTCCACCAGAATCACAATCGGCAGGTCGGTCTTTTCGGCGTCTGGGTCGGTTTCATATATTTCCATCGAGCCGTCGCTGTTTTGTACCTTAACGATTACTCCCTCGTCGATAAAGTGATTTGCCACCTTGATAACAATGTCTAAATAGCCCCCCGTGTTGCCCCGCAGGTCTATCACGATTCCCTCCGCGTTGTCCGTCTTAAGCTGGCTGATATAAGGGGCAATCTCGGCCTCTGTCCGCTCTGTGAAGTGCGATATTCCTATGTAGGCGATGTTGTCCATCATCGTATAGTAAACACTGGGCAGATTCAGGTAGTCTCTGGTAATGGTTAGCGTTATTGGTGTAGTTTGGTTTTCGTGCATAATTTGCAGGTTGATGGTAGTGTTGGCCGCCCCGCTCATTTTTTCGCTTATTTCATTCAAGCTCATACCGGCAACGGACTCGCCGTCAATCTCTAAAATTTCGTCCCCCACCTGTACCCCCGCCTTTTCCGCCGGCGAATCGGCAAATATATCCGTGACTACTAATTTTTCATCCTCTAATGCTATAACTGCCCCGATGCCCGCGTATTTACCCTGCAGTTGAGTAATGAACTGTTCATATTGCGCCTTGCTCATATATACGGAGTGGGGGTCGTCTATCGTATTAATAATCGCTTGGAGGGCGGCTTGCGTCATTGCCTCGGAATCGAGCTTGGTATTGTCTATATAGTTGGAGAATATTAGGTCCCACGCCTGGTTAATGACCTCCGGTCCGGTCGGGGCGCTTTGCCACTGGCACGCTAAAAACACGCAACCGGAAGCAAGGATAATGACTACTACCAAAAGGGCGCTGATGATGAACTTCGGCGATTTGAACATGGGACTATTCTCCTTTTACTTGATGACGTAGATTGGCATGTATCTACACAATGATACCACAATAAAAAAAATGAGAGGAATACTTTCGTTGAAGGAACGGACGCTACTTTTTGGCGGCGCTTTGCTTGGCTCTCTTTAAAAGCCAGGAGCTGGACTGCACCTTTTCCCCGCCCACGTTATAAACAATCTTTATCCCCAGCTCTCTGCAGGCTTTCAGCTCTACTTCCGGCATCGCGCCTTCCACCCTGTCGCCGCCTTTAGCCAGTATGTCGGGCTTTACCGCTCTTAAACCGTCCTCGCAGGTGGTGTCCTTGCCCGGGTCGATGATTACCCTGTCAATGTACTTGATGCTTTCCAGTATCTCTTTACGCTCTTCCTGCGATGGGTAGAACGTGGCGCCTTTTTTCTTGGATACTTGCATATCGGAGTTCAGCATAATCACCAGTTCATCGCCCAGTTTCTTGGCTTCTCGGAACAGCCTTATATGCCCCTCGTGCAGTGGGTCGAATCCGCCCCCCGTCGCCACCACCACCTTCTTAAGTCTTAATAAGCGTAGTAATTTCTTCCACATATTGGCTACATTATACTATATTTGCTTAAGATTTTTAAGATGAAAAGCGGACCAGGTAAACCTGTAAGCCGAGTTCTGTATCCTTCCTAAGAAGGATGGTGACCATCTATCTAGCCCCGATGTTGCCATCGGGGTCATGCGACCAACCCGGGGAATGGCCGGGCGCCTTATCCCTCTATTCGGTCTTACTCCGGATGGGGTTTGCACGGCCTCCGGTTCACACCGGAGCCGGTGAGCTCTTGCCTCGCCATTTCACCCTTACCCCTTGCGGGGCGGTATGTTTCTGTTGCACTATCCGTAGGGTTGCCCCTCCTGGGCGTTACCCAGCATCCTGCCCGGCGGAGCTCGGACTTTCCTCCCCTCCCTAAGGAGGAGCGGTCACCCGGTTTACCTGGCCCAGTAACAGTGTAGTTGACGTCAAGAGGAGAGTCAATGGGTGTGTTTCAGCTATTGACATAAATTACTTAACATTATATTATCATTACACTCTGGTATGGAGGTGGAGTTATGCCGTACTACTCTATTACTAGTGTGCCTACTAATATTAAGAAAAGTAAAAAGAAGGTAATCTATCATACTTATAAAGACTGCGCGGTAGGCCTTAGCATCGAAATCGTGAATGTTAAAACAGGAGTGCCGCCCCATCCTAAACTATGTAAAAGGTGTACCTGGCTGGATAAGCATAAACGTGGTAAGCTGGGTGTTCCGTCCCGCCGCATTAGACAACTAAGGAAGACTAAATAATCCGTTTATCCAGCGCCTGGTTCGCCAAATCGTCCGCCGCTTTATTCTGCTCGCGCGGGATGTAGGAAATACTAAAGCTTTCCAACTGCCCGGTTAATTGCACAACCTTTTGATAGAGCGGGCGCAGCCCGGTGTTCTTTATCTTGTAGCGCCCGTTTATCTGGTTCACCACCAGCTCCGAGTCGCTCTTAACCTCGGCGCTTTTTGCCCCCAGCCCCACCGCCTTTTCCAGCCCGGCGATGATTGCCTGGTATTCCGCCTGGTTGTTCGTGGTCACTCCCAACCGCTGTGAAATTTTTGCCGCAATCGTCCCCGCCTCGTCCTTAATAACCACCCCGATGGCTCCCGGCCCGGGATTCCCCCGCGCCGCTCCGTCGGTGTAAATAACTACTTTATCCATATATGATGTAGTGTCCGTTTCTAGGTCATTTTTACCTTGGTTGGGAATCTATTTCCCTCTTTCGTCTCCCTCTTTTTTAAAGAGGGATTAAGGGAGTTTTTATAATTTTCCCTTTCTGTATACGGAGAGGGGGATTAAAGGGGTAAGGTCTTAAGAAATAAAAAGTATTCTCCCACAGGAGCCGCACTGCACCAGCTGGCCGCCGCGGGCTTTTTGTAAGAAACTGGCGGAAACCGATATGCGGCAGGCCTTGCAGATGCCCTGCTCTACTTTCGCCACCGCCTGTTTCTTCTGCTTGCGGATCCGTTCGTAAATGCTTACCGAAGCCGCTTCTAACTGCGCCACTAAACTATTCCGCTGTTCCGTCAAATCGGCGAGGGTTTTTTCCAGCAGCGTAATGTCCGCCGCCAGTTGCTTTTGCTCCTTTTGCCACTCCGCCTCCAGTTGCTGAAATTCGCCGGACGCTTTGGCTATCGCTCCTTCCGCCGCCTCCACCTTGTCGATAATCTCCAGCGCCTTGGTCTCCAGCTTGTCGCTCAAGCCTTGAAGCGTATTCACCTCGTGCTGCAGGTTGCTTAACTCTTTAGAGTTGGTTACCTTGCCGCCGTAGAGTTGTTTATTAGCGTCGTTGAACTTGCTCGTCGTGTCTTCCAGTTCCCCTTCGGCGTCACGGCGTTTGTGGTTCAAATCATCCAGCTCTTTCTTCATGGCGTCGAGGTTTTGCTGGGCGGCGTCCAGTTTATCGCGCCTGCCAAGCTGCCCGTTCTTTAGGTCGAGGGTTTGCTGGGTGTTTTCGATATCGGTGTCTAGTTCCTGCAGCTCGTAGAGCTGTTTGGTGAGGCTCATAGCACTTCATTCTATAACGCAGCCGTAATAATATCAAACCTTACACCCCATATTTCCTCTCCCTTTGCGGGAGAGGATTAAGAGCCTGCCCCATACTTGATACGGGGTGAGGAGTAATAACCCCCGTTTCCTCTAGTCATTCCAGCTTTATCCTGAGCTTGCCGAATGGAGTAGGCTGGAATCCACTTATAGCCTTTGGCAAAATTTATAAATTTCTTGTGCTGTTTCCTCTCCCCTTGCGGGAGAGGATAAGGTGAGGGGTAGTTAAAACCCATATCATCCTCTTTATTAACAGAGAGAGTAGCCTGTGACAACGCTTCTTTAACCCCCGACAAAACACCATCGCCAAACCAGAATAAAAATGCTACTATTTTCACGGATTTCCCAAGGAGGAGAAATGAGTCTTTTAAGTGTCGCTATCAAAAACGAAAAGTGGGATGTCGCCGCCCATATCATCGTCCTGGCGGCGGCCAGAGCGTTGGGTAGAGGAGAATCGCCGAATGGAAAAGAAGACAAATCGCAAAAGGGGCGGACAGCCGGGAAATAAAAATGCCGTCAAACACGGTTTTTACTCCAAGACCCTCACTGAATCCGAGCAGACGGAATTTGAAAAAGCCGCCGGCATTGAAGGCATCGATGAAGAGATTGCCCTCATCCGACTGGAAATCAAGAAAGCCTTAACCGGCGGCGACGATACTAACCTAAAAATAATCGTGCGGGCTACTAATGCGCTGGAAAAGTTGATACGCACCCGTTATCAGATTACCGCAACCCAGCGGCAGGGGCTTAAACAAGCCATCGGTAATGTTATCAAAGACATCATTATTCCCTTGGGCATCAATGTCGGCAGCGCCGTCTTAACAAAAAAGCTGGCAGAGTAATTTTACATAAAACTAAAAACCGATAACCCCTGATTGAACGTAAATAAGAAAAAAATTTTATAACGAATGTGGAAAGTAAAAATCAAATCAATCAACTTCGCCCTTATCAAAGAGAAATCGCGCTGGCGATTTTGTCCAGTATCTACGGTCAGTCCGGTCTGACCTTCTCCGTAGAAATCGCCCGGCAGGGCGGAAAAAATGAACTCTCTGCCCAGCTGGAGCTTGTCCTTTTAACCCTCAACATCGCCCAGCCCAAAAACCTCATCAAATGTTCCCCCACCTTTAAGCCCCAGACCCTCATCTCCATGATGCGCCTTAAAGACCGCCTCAACGACGCTGGCTTTAACGGCATCTGGGAATCAGAGCTTGGCTACATCGTCCGGCTCGGCAGCGCCCGTTCCATCTTCCTTTCCGCCGACGAATCGGCTAACGTCGTCGGCAACACCGCCCACTTCCTCCTGGAAATTGACGAGTCGCAGGACGTCGGTAAGGAAAAGTACACCAAGGAATTTAAGCCGATGGGCGCCACCACCAATGTGACGACGGTGCATTACGGCACCACCTGGGATGATACCACTTTGCTGGAAGAGGTTAAGCAAACCAACCTTGAACTGGAGCGTCGCGACGGCGTTAAGCGCCATTTTCGCTATGATTGGGAGGAGGTTGCCAAACACAACCCCGACTATCTCTCCTACGTTGAAGCCGAGCGTGCCCGCCTCGGTGAAAACCACCCCCTCTTTATGACCCAGTACCGCCTCCTCCCCATTCACGGTGGCGGCAGGTTTCTTTCCGCCCAGCAGCGCGCCCAAATGCAGGGCAGCCATCCGCGCATAAGAAGAGGGGAGGGGGGTAAGGTTTATATCGCCGGTATCGACATCGCCGGCGAGGGGGAACTGGAAGATGGTTTATTCACTCTTAATCCCGGGCGCGACGCCACCGTCGTGACCGTCGCTGAACTGGATTTTGCCGATTGGGACCATATCCTCAAAGAGCCGCGTACAAAAGTCGTCGAGCATTACTCCTGGGTAGGGCGTAAGCACGCCGCGCTTTATGCCCAGCTGGTGGACATCCTGAAAAATGTCTGGCATTGCCGCAAAATCGTCGTTGATGCCACGGGCGTCGGCGAGCCGGTGGCGTCCTTCCTGCGCCACTCTTTAGGTTCTCGGGTTGTGTCATTCACCTTTACTCAATCCAGCAAAAGCGAGCTGGGCTTTAACCTCCTCGCCGCCATCAACTCGGGGCGGCTTAAGGTGTATCAAGGCGACGGCTCCGATGAATATCAGCAGTTCTATTTGGAGATGGAAAAAGCCCGAAGTCAGTACCGCCCCAACCAGACGGTTAACTTCTTCGTTGACCCCTCTGACGGCCACGACGACTTCCTCATGAGCCTCGCTTTAGTCGTCGAGGCGGCTCGTAGCTACATTCCCAAAACAGCGAGGGGGGTATAATGTCTTTATCTCACGCCGTCTTCAACTGTGTCGTGCAGTTAGGGCAGCGTGACGCTTTAACGGGGATGGACGTAAAGCAAAACGGGCAGTCCTTGGTTGTCGGGGCGGCGGCTGCCGCTTCTTTCTGCTTTTTCCTGTCCATTGTTTGACGGGCTTTATTGAACGCGCGGACGACTAAAAATATCACAAATGCCACGATGATAAAAGTGATGACGGTGTTAATAAAAACCCCGTAGTTGAACGTTACCGCCCCGGCGGTCTGCGCGTCTGCCAGCGTAGCATAAGGCGGTGCTGTGGTCTCTCCGGCTTTGATAACCCAGAACAGATTATTGAAGTCCACCTTTCCCAGCAGTAAGCCTATCGGCGGCATGATTATATCATTGACCAGTGAACTCACAATTGTCCCAAATGCAGCCCCGATGATAATGCCAATCGCCAGGTCCAGGACGTTACCGCGCATGATAAATTCCCTGAATTCTTTTAACATGATAATGTCTCCATCTCTGGTAATAGTTATGTAATCGTAGTCGTTATCATAAAAGTTGTCAAATTACAAAAATTATAATTAAAAAGTATTGTTTTGCCTGGTATTTTGGGTTACAATTCCCTTATCTGGTAAAGGAGGTAAAAAAATGAGCAAGAAGTTGTTAATCGTCGTGATTCTGATGCTTGTGCCGCTGCTGGCTTTCACTGCTTGTAATGGCGGCGGTACTACCACCACCACCACGTCTTCGACCTCACCCACCCAGACCACTACTACCACCACCCAGACTACTACCCCCACAACTACCACCACCACCACGACAACCACAACTCAAACTTCCACCACAACAACTACAACGACTACGACCACAACCACAACCACCCAAACCCCTGAACTCTTTGTCCTGACCTCAACCTCTTTCGCCGATGGCGCGGTAATGCCGGCGCAATACGGCTGGATTGGACCCAATAAGTCGCCGCAGTTCAGCTGGAGCGGCGCGCCCGAAGGCACTATGTCATTCGTCCTTCTCGTGGACGATGTTGATACGCAGGGCACGAGTTCCTTCTGCCACTGGATAATGTTTAATATCCCCGCTGATGTCCTTGCGCTCGATGAAGATCAGCCTAAAACCGGTACCTTGGCCAATGGTGCGATTCAGGGTTTCAATTCCTACGGCACGATGGGTTACGGTGGGCCTTATCCACCGCCCGGCGTTACCCATAAATACCGGTTCAGGCTTTACGCTCTGGATACTACGTTAACGTTAAATTCTGGGACCACACAGACAGCCGTGTTGGCGGCTATCAGTGGGCACATTTTGGGCTTTACCGATTACTTCGGCTTGTTCACTGGTTAAATAGTCTGGCGGAAAAAAGGACAATAAAAACCCCCCTCTCCTCCACTTGGGGAGAGGGGGGTTCTCTATCTATGTTATATGTATATTAGTAGGAGTATGCTGTCTTGCGGCCTATCCAGATGCCTAACAGGAATAATATCACTCCAACCACCGCTATTGTCACCCACATCACCCAGCCGCTAAAGCTGAAGCCCTGCTCTAACACGAAGGCATTGGCTCCTGTCCATTCGCTGGCGTTGCTTGCAGCATCAACGGCGCGTTCTCTCCAGTAGTAGGTCTGTCCGGCAGTGAAGCTTAGCATTTCGCTGTCGGTGATGATGTACTGTGACGTTCCTAAACCCGTCTTATCAATGAGTAGCGATGTAAAGCTTTCCGATGAGGAAACCTGCACCGAGTAAGTTACTGGAGCGCTGGAGTCGGTGGCATCTTCCCAGTCCAGCGTTATCGGTGCTGACACACCCTCATTCATGTAGGGGCGTAGTGGTTGCGGAGTGGACGGAGGGGTAGCTTCTATCGTGAATGTGCCTTCACCGGTATGCGTGCCGTCAGTAACTCCGATTGTGTGGATTCCATGTATAGCAGCAGGTATCGTATAAGTTAACGCTACCACACCACTCGTATCTACTGTGCCCGTCGAGGTTGTGGCAACATCATCCCACGTAACCGTAAAAGCTTGATTGGCCGTAAAGCCGCTGCCGCTTATCGTGACTTGTATGCCTACTGCTCCAGAAGTGGGATTAATTGTAAGTGCTATTATACCGCCACCCGTAACGCCATAAGTTGCTGTAGCTGTAGCCGTCCCGGCCAAAGCTGTGATTGTATGATTGCCGGTTGTGGCGGAAGTGGGAATTGTTATTACGCTTGCGAACGTGCCGGTACCGCTCGTTGTCGTGTTGCCGCTGGTCGGCGTAATCGTTGTGGAATCGAACCTGAATGTCAGCACAGAGCTGACCGGGAAGGCAGTACCGTTTATCGTTACTGAAGCTCCCGCCGTACCTGATGTCGGTGACAGGACTATCGTCGCGCCGCTGACTGTGAATGTGGCGGTGATTACCGTTGTGTCGGCGGTAACCGTAATCGTATGGGCGCCAAGTGTAGCAGTTGACGGAATAGTAAGCGTGCTTATGAAAACACCGGTGCTGCTTACGCTGGTATTGCCTGAACTCGGTGTAAGTACGGTTGTATCGAATTTGAATTCCAATGCAGTACTGGCTGGGAAGTCAGAGCCGGATACTGTGACTATCGTGCCGGCTGGTCCCGATGCTGGTGATAGCGCATCGAGTGCGGGTGTAGCCGGATTGCCAATGGTAAGGCTTGCCTTCGCTATGATAGGGGATTCACCAGCGGGTACGGTTGTAGTCATGTACACATAGTATTGACCTGCCGTAACATTTATTTCGGTGACGCCGTCAGCTAAAGCTGATGGTATGGTGATATTGCAGTTGAAGACACCGGGATTCGGCAGATCCGCTGCGGGGATTAGAACGGCGGATACAACCCTTTCATAGGAAGCGACAGTGGACATAACCGCTCCGATTGGCTTGTCGATATTACTTACGTATATAATACCCCAGCGTTCGGTATACGTTGGTTCAAATTCACCGTGAAGTGAAATTGTTGCCCCAATGACGCCCTGCGTTGGTGTTAGTGTAATCGTGTTGGCGGCCAACACCGGGCTTACGGGCAAAACAACAAAGAGCAAGATGAGTATTAACGAGATTCCGAGTAACTGAACAATTCTCCTACTTTTCATTACAGCCTCCTGTGACATATAACGTTTTTTTATGTATTATGTTAGTTTTATTTTGCCTTTTCAATATCAAATTGTCGTATCCTTTCATTTTATTAGTTTTCTTCGGGCGCCGCGGTTAGGGTTGTAGGTGCCCGCAAAATTGTCCAGAGTATCCTTTTTTATCAGCCAGGTGTTGCGTATTTTATCCGCCGGCAAATCACCCTGGCGGCAAAGCCTCTTTACCGTTTCCGGGTGTACCTTAAGCTTCCGGCTAGCTTCTAACACGTTCAAATAATTGTCTAATATTGACATAACTCTCGATTAAATATTGTTTTGTTAAAACAATTATAACAACGGGATGCATTATTGTCAAGTAGTGCTGCTAAAAACGTGACATCATGGCATTGACGCAATAGAACATATGTGCTAATGTTCGGGTGTTGGTTTTGAGAGGTTAAAGATGGTTTTTGAGACGTGTGAGATTAGCGGAGATACCCTGAAAAAAGAACTTCCCCCGGATGCCCCACAGCCAAAAGACTTGCGCCCCGAATATTGCCAGTATCGTGATGAAGGGTGTGAATACGCCAGGTCTTGTCTGGAGTGCCCCTTCCCCAGATGCCTCTTTGAAGAGCCGCGCGGCCGCCAGCGCTGGATGAAGCAGACCCGCGATAGAGAAATCAAACGTCTCTATGATGGCGGTAAAAAAGTAAAAGAGCTGGCCACCATCTTCAGCGTTAGCCAGCGCACTATCCAGCGGGCGCTTAAAAGAAAACGTTAACTCAAAACATAAAGGAGTCAGTATCGCCATGAATGAATCGGTGCTTTCACAACTTTCCCGGCTGGACCTGGGCAGGATGAAAAGCTATAAGGAGCTGTTGGACTTTTACTACGGCCGGCAGTGGGAAGGCAAAGGACGCTGGCATGAGCGTCGCCTCACGTTCAACTACGCCAGAGTCTTTATTGAAAAAGTCACTTCATACTTGATGGGCGATATTAACTTTGCCATTGACCCTTATGAAGATTCCGATGCTGCCCGTGACGTTGCTAAAAGGGCCGAGGCGGCGCTTAAGAAGGTCTATCACGAAAATCACCTCGAACAGCTCGACTTGGAAACGGAGACGGACTGCGCGGTGCTTGGTGATGGTTGCTATAAGGTACTTTGGGACGCTGTGGAAAAACGCGTTAGAGTCACCGCCCCTTCTGGCGGCGACTTTACCTTTTCCCAGCCGTTTTTAGATAAGACCGATGTCCATCGCGCCTTTTTCACCGAGAAATTCACGGGCATCGAATCATATTCCCGCCCCTTCTGGACGCATACTCTCCCCGGTGCGCACTATTACGACGGGCTTTGGCACGAGGTTGTGCCTTTCAACCACACCAATAATTACGGACTCGCTTTAGCCCACGATGATGACTATGCCTGGCTGGCTTGCCCCAATGGTGTTTGGCGCGCCGCTTTTGTAGGGGATGACGCTTTAGACCTCACCCCCGACGTTATCAGTCTGCGGCAGGAAATTGACCAAACATCCGGTGTCCTGACCGTTGAGCTTAACAACGACGGCGGCAAATATGCCTCCCCCGGCGAGGGCGCTATCGCCGCGCTGGCTAGGGGTTGCCGCTTAAGTTTCTCCCCCGGCTATACCACCCCGGATGGTGATGAATACAGCGCCGGTCAGACCTATTGTCTTGAATCCATCGAGCACATTAGTGCCGGCGGCAAAGCCTTGGTTATCCTCCGCGCGCGTGACGGCTGGGGCGCTTTAGGAGATTGGGATGCCCGCTGCCAGATGCGTTGGAATAAAGCCTCCAGCGACTACAGTGTTAAGGATATCATCGCCGTAATCCTGGCTAAGGCCGGGCTGATGTTAGAGGTCATTTCCCAATCCTCGGTTGCCGCCGGCTTCTACCCCGACTTTACTGTCAGCCCCGGTGACAACGGTAAAGCCATCGTTGAAAAGCTGCTAACCTTTGTGCCGGATGTCCTCTTCATTGAGGGCAATAAAGCTTATCTTATTGACCCCCAGTCCACCGACGCTTCGTCATACAGCTACGGTGCTGACCACGCTATCCACGAGGGGCGGTATCGGCAGGGCGCTTTAGCCGCTGGCCGTATCCAGGTGGAAGGTTACGATACTTCTCAGGGCGAATTGCTCGTCGTTGACAGCTTTAACTGGGACGAGGTCTCCCGTCTTTACGACCGTGTGAAACATGTTGATGATAGGAACTTAACTACCACGGCGCAGGGTGGGCAGCGCGGCTTGGCCCTCTTAAGAAAAGCGGAGATTTACGCTATCAGCGGCGCGGTTTTAGTGCCGGTCAACTGCGGCCAGCAACTCTATGACGTCATAGACGTCACCGACGCCCGCGGTGGATTGTCGGAAGCAAAGAGGCGGGTGCTGGGCATGACCTTAGTCTATCGCCCACAGCGCGGCGAATATCTCCAACGTCTGGAATTAGGCGGTGTTTAAATGAAAATAAAAAAAGCGGAATTAAGGAGTTTCAATGCAACTAATTACACAGCTACCGTGCGTTTGTCGGAAGGTTATAAGGTTTATCTTGAAGATGTGGCCGTCGCTAGAAACCTGGCTTCGGCGGAAATGGTCGCAGGCCGTAAAGTGGCTGTCATCTTCTTCGACGAAAACAACCCCAAAGAAGCCGTCGTCACCGCGGTCTACATCTAAAGGGAAAATTAAAAAGGATAGGGGGCGTAAAAGGGCTTAGCCTGCTTATTCTTTACCGCGGGAACCCGGCATCGCATCCCCGACGAATAACCGGAAACGCTTCGCCAACTGGTCTTTAAAGTCGTTAAATTCGCCCCTGGTGACGTATTCCTTAGAAGAGCCGTCGCCTTTGCCGGGACGGAGGAGGAAATTCAGGTTGCGCTGGGCCATTTCCAGGATGTGCGTTGTATGCTCGTTGGCGATAAGTTTGGATAAAATAATCCTGACGCTGTGCCTTATGGCGTCCATGTCCAAATTGGCTTTTCCGGCCGTCTGCTCTAACGAATTGCATTCGGTAATCAGCGACATTATCTGCGCTTCTCGCGGTGTCAGGTTGGCGAGGAGATTTTCGAACTGCTCATTATAGGCTGCGATGTCAGCAAACTCGTTAAGCACTAGGGCGGCTACCTCCGGATTGAACAGCTCATCAAGAATCGGCTGGACGCCCTGGGCTACTACCTTGACGGTGTCCAATAGCTGATCCGGGTCGGAGTCTTTAGAAAGGCAGGCGCTTACGTCGCACTTCATGCACTCGAAGATTTTTTCCGGATCCTTCTTGTCCATGATAAGCACAACGTATGTCGAAGGCATATTCCGCCGGATATGCTTCGTGATTTCAATACCGTTCAGTTTCGGGTCGTCGTAGTTCAAAATGGCTACGTCCGGAGGGTTGGACTCAATCAGGGATAAAGCCTCTTCGTTACTGGTGGTTTCACCAATAACGTCAAC
>JAQTMM010000041.1 GCA_028714335.1 Dehalococcoidales bacterium | reverse complement strand
ATAGCGAAGGCTATGAGTCAGTAGCCCTTATACCAATCCGCTCAGGGGATACCATCGTTGGGCTGATTCAGCTAAATGATACCAGAAAGAATAAGTTCACACTGGAGATAATTCAGTTCTTTGAAGAAATTGGCGCCGGTATTGGATTGGCATTTGAACGCAGGCGTATGGAACAAGCCATTCGGGAGTCAGAGGAAAAATTCTCTAAAGCTTTCCTTGCCAGCCCGGCGGTAATAGCCATCACCCGGCTAGAAGATGGGAAATTTGTTGAGGTTAACGATACTTACCTGCAAACCACCGGCTATACCCGCGAGGAAATCATCGGCAAAACAACCATGTCCGTAAACATCTGGGCTGAACCGCAAGAGCGCTTGAGGATGCTGAAAATTTTTGAAAAGCAAGGCAAGATAAACAGGGAGGAATTCCACTTCAGGATAAAATCGGGCGAGGTGCGCACCTGGCTATTTTCTGCGGAGCCGATAACATTCGGGGGTGAGAACTGCTTAATCGGGGTCTCGATTGACATCACTGAACGCAAGAAGGTGCAGGAAGAACTGGAGCGCGAACGTGAAGATATTAAGCTCATCATGGACACCTCCAGGGCTCTAATCTGGTATAAAGATGTCAACGGAAAATTCCTACGGGTCAACCACGCATTCGCTGAAGCTCTAAATCTGAAAGAGCAAGACTTCATCGGTAAAACGGTCTTTGACCTGTACGCGAAAGAGATGGCCCAAAACATGACCCTGGACGACCGCGAGGTGATGGTATCGGGAAGCCCTAAGCTTAATATTATAGAACAATATACAAGTGCCGTCGGATTACGCTGGGTCCAGACGGATAAAGTCCCGGTGCTGGATAAAAACGGTAAAGCAATAGCTATCATAGGAACAGCCCAGGACATCACCGAGCGCCAGCAGGCCGAAGAAGCCTTCCGCGAATTGAGCGCCAGGCAGGAAGCAATTCTGGGCGCCGTGCCCGATATTATCATGGAAGTAGACAATAATAAAGTATATACCTGGGCTAATGACGCGGGGCTTAAGTTCTTTGGGAAAGACGTAATCGGCAAATCGGCTGATTTTTATTTTGAAGGCGACCAGGATACATATGATACCGTTAATTCCCTTTTTACAGGCGACGAAAACGTAATATACGTAGAAAGCTGGCAGCGGCGCAAGGATGGGAAAAAGCGTTTACTCGCCTGGTGGTGCCGGACGATGAAGGACAACGACGGCAACGTAACCGGCGCTTTATCTACGGCGCGGGATATTACCGAGCGTAACCAAGCGGAAATAGAGCTTAAAAACAGAGAGACATTTTTGGACGGCGTCATTGAGAACACACCTAACGCGTTGTGGGTTTCGGATGCTAAAGGCAAGCTAATCAGGTTAAACCAGGCGCTTAGAGATATGCTGAATATAACCGATGAAGAGGTTGTTGGAAAATATAACGTTTTTCGTGATAAACAGGTAATTGAACAAGGATTCCTGCCATTGGTAAAAAGCGCCTATGAAGAAGGAAAGACAGTAAGTTTTACACTAAATTATAATACCGGACAAGAAGAGCAAGTTAAGCCAGCCAACCCGGTACACAAGATTCTGGAAATAACAATTGCCGCAATCAAGAACGAAAAGGGTGAAGTAACCAACGCCATTTGCCAGGAGAAAGATATCACCGAACAGGAAGAGGCGAGAAAAACCCTGCAGGAGAGTGAAGAGAGATTCCGCACCCTGTTCGAGACGATGGAGCAGGGCGTAATTTACCTGGATACCGAAGGAAAGATTATAACAGCCAATCCAGCGGCGCAGCGTGTGCTGAACTTTGATATTGCCAAATTTGCCGGCAAGTCATCCAGCAAATTATGCTCGCGGTGCCAGCGGGAAAACGGGACACCCTTCCCCGATGAAGAGCACCCGCCAATGTTAGCCCTGCGCACCGGCAAGCCGGTAATCAATGTAGTCATCGGGGTATTCGTCAGTACGTTTAATGAGTACAGATGGCTCCTGGTCAGCGCCGTTCCGGAATTTAAACAGGGAGAAAAACGGCCGTACAGGGTTTACATGACGTTTTCCGATATCACCAATCTAAGGCGGGCCGAGGAAGCCCTGATTGCATCCGAGGTTCGTTACCGTCGATTGTTTGAATCAGCCAAAGACGGTATTTTGATTATTGATGCTGCAACGGGAAAGGTAATTGATGCTAATCCCTTCCTTTTTAACATGTTGGGTTTTTCTCTTGATGAATTATTAGGCAAAGAACTATGGGAAATAGGCTTTTTTAAAGACATCACAGCTAATAAAGAATCATTTTTAGAATTGCAGAACAAAGGCTATATCCGCTATGAAGATTTGCCGCTGGAGACCAAGGACGGTAGAAAACATGACGTTGAATTCGTGAGTAATACCTATCAAGTAAATAACACTAAAGTAATTCAATGCAACATTAGGGACATCACTGACCGGAAACAAGCCGAGGTAGCCATTAAAGAAAACGAGGAGCGGTTCCGCACGCTCTTCGAGACGATGGCGCAGGGCGTAATTTACCGCGACGCCGAAGGTAAAATTATTTCAGCCAACCCGGCAGCAGAGAAAATCCTGGGGCTGACGCTTGAAGAGATGCAAGGTAAAAAATCATCCGATATAAACCAGAAGCGTTTGCGGGAAGACGGAACTGAATTTCCATACGAAGAGCAGCCGTCCCGTATAGCTTTACGCACCGGCAAACCGGTTAACAACGTGATAATGGCAATTTACAATTCCGTAGAAAAACAATTTAGATGGATACTAAATAATGCTACTCCGCAATTCAGGCAGGGCGAAAAGAAACCTTACCGCGTTTACACCACTTTTACGGATATCACCGGACGCAAACAAGCCGAACAAAGAATTAATAATCTTAATGAAACCCTGCGCTCTATCCGCAGCATCAACCAGCTGATTACGCGGGAAAACGACCGTGAAAAACTCATCCAGGGGGTATGCAATACGCTGGTGGAAAGCCGCAGCTTCTTTATGGCGTGGATTGTACTGTTCGATGAATCACGCCGTATGATTACCTATGCCCAGAGTGGTATGCCCGGCGATTTTACGCCCATTGCCGAAAGAATCGGTAAGGGCCATTACCCCGCATGTGTTGAAAGGGCATTAAACAAAAAAGGGGTGGCGGTTTTTGAGAACCCGGATAGCTGCACCGATTGCGATATGTTTGATAAGAATCTGGATTACGGAAGCATGGCAATCAGGCTGGAATACGGCAGCAGCATCTTCGGCATTCTGTGCAGTTCACTACCCAAAGAAATTATCGTCGACAAAAACGAGGTTTCGCTTTTCCAGGAAGTTGCCGATGACGTATCGTTCGCCCTGTACAATATGGAACTGCAGTTCGAGCACGACCGCCTGGAACAAGAAAGATTAAGAGCGGCTAAACTGGAATCCATTGGCACGCTGGCGGGGGGCATTGCGCACGATTTTAACAACCTGCTGACCGGCATCATGGGGAATATTGGGCTGGTGAAATCAAATACAGACCCCACCAAGCCTGATTATGAAATGCTAGAAGAAGCAGAAAAGGCGGCGATGCGCGCCAGCGACCTTACCCAGCAACTGCTGACTTTTGCCCGTGGCGGTAAACCGATTAAAAAGTCGGTGCAAATCGCCGACATAATCAAAGAATCGGCCACCTTTGCCTTAAGAGGTTCCAAGGCGAAACTGGAGCTTAAGATGCCGGATGACCTGTGGCTGATTGAGGCCGATGAAGGCCAGATAAGCCAGGTCATTAATAATTTGGTAATCAACGCCGACGAAGCTATGCCTACCGGAGGCACGGTGGAAATATACGCAGAAAACATAACTCTTAAGAGTTCGGCCAACCAAATTTTACCGGGCGGCAACTACGTCCACATCGATATTGCCGACAGCGGTATAGGGATGTCCAAAGAACACATTGAAAGGATATTCGAGCCCTATTTCACCACTAAGCAAAGGGGCAGCGGATTAGGGCTTACTTCGGCTTACTCAATAGTGAAAAATCACGGTGGAGTCATCCTCGCCGATTCTATCCCGAATAAAGGCTCTACCTTCCACGTTTATCTACTCGCCACCAAAAAACCTGTGACCAAAGGAGGCAAGAAAATGTCCACCAAAACCGCCGGACAGGCAGGGGGCAAAATCCTGGTCATGGACGATGAAGAAATAATCCGGAAGATGCTAAAGAATATGTTAAGCCTGGCCGGATACACTATAGAACTATCGGCCGACGGCGATGAAGCTCTGAAGAAATATCAGCAGGCGAAAAAAGACGGGGATCCATTTGACGCCGTAATCATGGATTTAACCATTCCCGGCGGGATGGGGGGCAAAGACGCGGTGCAAAAGCTGCTTGAAATTGACCCCAACGCCATAGCCATCGTCTCCAGCGGTTACGCCACCGACCCTATTATGGCCGACTTTAAAGCGTACGGATTCAAAGCGGTCATTGCCAAGCCTTACAGCGTCAGGCAACTGCAAGAAACCTTACGCGGGTTACTGTCCAAGAGAAAGAAATAGGGGCTGACGCAACATCAGCCCCCATCTTTTCGCTTTTTTCCGGTTTACTACTTAATCCGGCTTTCCACTGCTTTCCAATCAATGTTCTTAAAGAACGCCGCTATATAGTCGGCGCGCTTCAGGCCGTAGTCAATCATGAAAGCGTGTTCAAAGACGTCCATCACCAGTACCGGGCGGCAGCCGGCCAGATGGCCGACTTCGTGTTCGTTAATCCACTGGTTGAACAAGGCGCCGGTAACGTCGTCCTGGTAAAGCACCACCCAGCCGATGCCCCTCATGGCACCGGTGGCACGGAAGTCCTGCTCCCAGGCCTCGTAGCTGCCAAAAGCGGCGGCGAGTTTTTTGGCTAACGCTCCGGCTTTATCCAGCGGTGTTTTGCCGTCCAGGTTGCCGAAGTAGTACTCGTGGAGGCGCATGCCGTCAAACTCGAACCCGAAGCGCCGTTTGAGCTCGGCGTATTCCGGGGCGGCGGTTTTACCCTCCTTGAGCATCGCCGCCAAAATATCGGCGACTTTATTGGTATTGGTAACGTAGCCCTGATAAAGCGTGAAGTGGTTATTCAGCAGGGTATCGCTGAAGCCCTCCATGCCGATGAGTTTGGTGTAATCTTTAGCCGTGTAAGCCATAATATTCTCCCCCTTTTTTATATTTTACCGAGGAATTCCTGTGCCTGGTAATCCCATTCCACGGATTCGATGTCAACCGAGCTGCCTTTTTTGGCGGTGGCGGCGGTCACTCTAACACTGCCCCCGCCACCCTCAAGATAGGCGTTGCATTTATCCTCCTCCTTCAACTCCAGCCCGTAGCCTTTAGGCCCGAAAAAGGCAACAGCGCGACTAATAACCTCTTCTGGTTCGAGTTTGGATTCCCTGGATAAATTAATCATATAACTCCTTTCGAGTTAAACCTTACTACTTAAGTCCGGCTTCTTTGTGCTTGGCGACAATGGCATCCGCTAAAGCGTCCAGAGCCTTGTAATCAGCCTCTTTAGGATAGCCTTTGATAATGACGGGCGGAATAATTTCTACTCTAAGGTTGGGAATCATGGCGGCGATGGCATCCACTACCCTGCCACCCCAGCCATAAGAGCCGATGATGGAAGCGAACCTGGCTTTGGGGCGGACGGCGTTAGCCAGAAAGGCGGCGTAAGCCACGCCAGGATGCGGCCCGGTGAGGACGGTGGGGCTGCCGATAACGATTGTGGCGGCATCCACTAAAGCCATGGCGAGTTTGCCGACATCGGACGCCGCAAGGTCGAATTGTTTGACGGTAACGCCGCGACGAGTCAGATTCGTCACTAAATGAGCGACCATTTGCCGCGTGCTGCCGTGCATGGAGACGTAGGGTATAACGACGATGTTGCCGGGCGGGTCGTTGACCCAGCTGTTGTAGGCGTTAAGGATATATTTGGGTTTATCGTGCATAGGGCCGTGGCTGGGCGCGATGATTTTTATTTCGTAATTCTTTAGCGTTTCCAGGTGTTTTTGTATCTGCTGGCGGAAGGGCATCATAATCTCGGCATAGAAACGCGTGGCGGCTTCCAGCTCCTGCTCGGCGTTGCGCACAAACAAATCAGTAATGGCGAGGTGCGAAGCAAAAAGGTCGCAGGGGAAGAGGATTTTGTCCTCGCGCAGGTAGGTAAGCATAGTTTCCGGCCAATGCACCCAGGGGGCGTGGATAAACTCCAGCGTCCTGTCACCAAGGGAAATGGTTTCTTTGTCGGCGACTACCTGGAACTTGGCATCGGGGACGCCAAAGCGGTCAATGAGGATGGCTTTGCACTTATCGGTGCAGACGGCTTTAGCTTCGGGGTATTTTTCTAAAATCTCGCTGATGGTGCCGGAGTGGTCGGGCTCGGCGTGGTTAAAGACAACGTAGTCAATGCGCTTGACGCCAAGGTCGTTGAGGTTATCAAATAATACGTCCTGCATCGGGGGGTTAACGGTATCGATGAGGGCGGTTTTCTGGCTGCCTTTAATAAGGTAGGCGTTATAGCTGGTGCCGTCGGGGAGGGGAACTAAAGAGTCAAAAAGGCGGCGGTCCCAGTCAATGGCGCCAACACAGTAGATATCTTTAGTAAGCTCTCTGGGTTTCATGGTGCCTCCTTTGGTGTTATATATTGAATCATTAACAACACCATTATGCAATAATGTAATAAAGGGAAATAGGATAAAAGTCACAGTATTGTTTCAAAAAACAAGATATTGTATATTCATCATCCCTGAAATAACCGGGGAACGATAAAAAAGGAGGCTGGTAATGACAGGATATGTTGGACCAATTGAAAAGCAGACTTTAGGCAACGATTATTTTAGACAGGTGTTGTATACCGGGAAACACGCTCAGCTTGTATTGATGTGCCTGCAACCAGGTGAAGAGATTGGTAACGAGGTGCATGCAAATGTCGACCAGTTCTTTCGGATTGAACAAGGCGAAGCCATGTTTATTTTTAAGGGAACTGAAAAACATCAGGTAAAAGATGGGGATGCGGTTATAGTTCCAGCCGGCACGTATCATAATGTAATAAATGCCTCAAAAAGCCAGAAGCTGAAGTTATATACCGTATATTCACCCCCAAACCATCCCGACAAAACCGTACATAAGACAAAAGCTGATGCCGACAAGGCTGAAACGGAAAACCACCATTAGCCACACAGCTGCTGTTCCTCAATAGCGACCTTGTTTATTGAGTCTTACAATGAAAAAGAGAGTGGGAGTTGTTTTATACCAATTTTCACTCCCTTTCCTTTTCCCCTTTACCTGAAATCTAAAATCCGTTACAATAGAAGTGTCAGAACACCCCTCTCAAATGCCGAGAAATCTTTAGATTAGCAGGCGTGAAAAATCTTGGATAAAAAAGTCCTCGACTGGCTGCTGGAAGGCCCGGCGTGGCTCAAGTACGCGGTGGAACTCCAGCTACTAGACAAACAGCCGGATATCAACCCGGCATTAGAGGATAAGTCCATCCAAAAAATCATCACCAGGCTTAAGGGCCAGACCGCCGGACTCCCCGCTATTAAGAGCGGCCAGGTGCATTACACCGCCACCGGTAAAGCCTACTGGGACCTCTTTTTGCTGGCAGACATCGGGCTAACGCTAAAGAACACCGGGCTGGAAACCGAAGCCGATGATATCTTCCGTTTTCAAGCGCCGGACGGCACATTCACCATGCCGCCCAACGTCAGGGATATATACTGGTGCATGTCGGCGATACTAATCTCCTCCATAGCCAAGATGGGCTACCGCGACGACCCGCGCGTGATTAAGTACATCCGGGCGGCATTAAGCGACCAGATACCGGGCAGCGGCTGGGACTGCGATGCTTACGGCTACGGCCCCGGCTACTCCTGCCCGATGGACGACATGAACGTGCTGATGCTGCTGGGGCAGTATAAAGACTACCGGGAAAATCCCAAGCTCAACGGCGCTATTAACCATATACTGGGGCACTGGGAAAGCGGGGACAGCATTTACGGGTTCGGGGTGGGGACTCGCTTCAGGAGCCTGCAGTACCCGGCGGTAAAGTACGGCATCCTGCGCGTACTGGACGCGCTCTCTTTATTCCCTTACGCCATGGAGCAGCCGGCTTTTAAAAACATGCTGAACTTCGTGCACGCCAAGGCTAAAGACGGGCAGTATTTTGCCGAGATGACGGACATGGTTTATACTGATTTTGACTTCAGCCAGACCAAGGAGCCCAGCCGCTGGATTACGTTCTTAGTCGAGCGGATTGATAAGAGGGTGGAGGAAGGATAATGTGTCATTCTGAGGGAGCGTAGCGACCGTGAGAATCTCAATGTAATACCAGAAAAAAGATTGAGATTGCCACGCCCCGATTACATCGGGGCTCGCAATGACGGTTAGAAGGAGAAAGTAATGTATCGCATTGAGGTCTCGGTCAAACAGGGGTTCGCCGACCCGCGCTCTAACGGGCTGCAAAAAGACATCCTCGACCTCGGCATAACGTCGGTTACTAAAGCCAAGGTCAGCAGCGTTTACTTACTCGAAGGCGCGCTGGAGCCCAATGAACTTATCACCATCTGCCGCGAACTGCTCGCCGACCCCATTGTGGAAGAGTACGTTACGCAGGTTAGCCCCGCACCCGAAGGCGCCAGGCTGGCGGAAGTAGCCTATAACCCCGGCGTCATGGACCCGGTGGAAGAAAGCGTTAAAAAGGGCATCAGAGACCTCGGCATCAAGACCGTCACGGCGGTGCGGACAGCCACCAAATACCTCTTCTGGGGGGACGTTACTGACGAAACCCTGCAGTCCATCTGCGATAAACTCCTCGTCAACAGCATCGTCCAACATATCGTCGCCAGCAAAGAGGCGGTGGTCTTGCCCTCCGCCAACTATCAATTCCAGCTGGAAAAGATAGACATCGCCAGCATGGACGACGATGCCCTGATGGAATTAAGCAAGGGACGGTTCTGGCTGAACATCCATGAGATGCGCATCATCCAAAACTATTTTAAAAAGCTGGGCCGAAAGCCCACCGATGTTGAACTGGAAACCCTGGCGCAGACGTGGAGCGAGCACTGCTGCCATAAGACATTTAAAGCTAAAATCACGCTGGGCGATAAGATAATCGACAGTTTGATAAAAAGCACAGTGATGAAGGTGACGCAGGAGCTGAACAAGCCCTGGTGCCTTTCGGTCTTTAAAGACAACGCCGGCGTGATAGACTTCGATGGGCGTTACGCCGTCTGCTTTAAGGTGGAGACGCACAACCACCCCTCGGCTGTGGAGCCTTACGGCGGCGCGGCGACGGGCATTGGCGGGGTAATACGCGACCCGCTGGGCACGGGGCTGGGCGCCTTCCCCATTTTGAATACCGACGTTTTCTGCTTCGGGCCGCCGGACTACCCTTACGATAAACTCCCCAAGGGCGTGCTGCACCCGCGGCGCATTTTCAAAGGGGTCAGGGCGGGCGTGGCGGACTACGGCAACCGCATGGGCATCCCGACTTCCAACGGCGCGATACTCTTTGACGAACGGTACATCGGGAATCCTCTGGTTTATTGCGGCACGGTGGGCATCATGCCTAAAAGGATGAGCCAGAAGGGGATGCAAAAACCCGGCGATTTAGTCGTGGTGGTGGGAGGTAAAACGGGGCGCGACGGCATCCACGGCGTAACCTTTGCCTCCGGCGACCTCGATAAAGAATCGGAAACGCTTTCCCAAAGCTCGGTGCAGATAGGTAACCCGATTGTGGAAAAGAAAGCACTGGACGCCATCATCCAGGCACGGGATTTAGGGCTTTATCGCCGCATCACGGATTGCGGGGGCGGGGGGCTATCCAGCGCGGTGGGCGAGATGGCGGAAGAAACGGGCGTACGCGTCAACCTGGAAAAAGTGCCCCTAAAGTACGCGGGGCTTTCATATATGGAAATCTGGGTATCGGAATCGCAGGAGAGGATGCTGCTGGCGGTGCCGCCGGACAAGATAGACTACTTGATGGCGATTTTCAAACGAGAGGACGTGGAAGCCAGCATCATCGGGGAATTCACGGACACCAAACGGCTGGAACTTTTTTATCGAGGCAATCAGGTTTGCGATTTAGATATGGAATTCCTGCATAATGGGCTTCCCCAGCTGGAACGCGAGGCTGTATGGCAGCCACCCGAAAACCCCGAACCGGACTTTGCGCAATCCGAAGACCTCATCGGCGACCTGAAAAAGATACTGGGGGCGTGGAACGTCTGCAGCAAGGAATGGGTTATCCGCCAGTACGACCACGAGGTGCAAGGCACCAGCGTGCTCAAGCCGCTGGTGGGAAAGGCTAGCGACGGCCCCGGTGACGCGGCGATTATCCAGCCGCTGGCGGATTCCCGAAAAGGCCTAATTATTTCCAATGGCATCAATCCCAAGTACGGCGACATAGACCCCTACTGGATGGCGGCTTCCGCCATAGACGAGGCTTTAAGACAAATTATTGCGGTGGGGGGCGACTTAAGAGAAGTCGCTTTACTCGATAACTTTTGCTGGGGCAACCCGGAAAAGCCGGACCGGCTGGGCGCATTAGTCAGGGCGGCGCAGGCCTGCTACGACATCGCCAGCGTTTACGGCACACCCTTTGTTTCCGGCAAGGACAGCCTTTACAACGAATACGAAACCGGCGAAGACACGATTCGCATCCCCCACACCCTCCTTATCTCCGCCATGGGCGTGATGGACGACGTAGGCAGAGCCGTCACCATGGACTGCAAAGAAGAGGACGACTCGATTTATATTGTGGGGGCGACATATAAAGAACTGGGCGGCTCGCATTACTACGCATTACATGACGCGGTGGGCAGCAGCGTCCCCAAAGTCAACGCAGAAAAGGGCAAACAGCTGATGAACGCTTTAGCCGCAGCGACGCAAAAGGGGCTGGTTAAGGCCTGCCACGATTTAAGCGAGGGGGGAATAGGGGTGGCGGTGGCCGAGATGGCTTTTGCCGGCGGGCTGGGTATACAGATTGATTTAACAAAAGTACCTTTAGCTGAAACTATTGAACGTGATGACTTTGTCCTCTTCTCCGAATCTAACTCCCGCTTCCTGGTAGAAGTGGCGCCGGAACACAAGAGTGTTTTTGAAAAGGTTCTAAAGGGCGTAGTCTGTGCGGACATCGGGCAGGTGACTAAAGAGAAAAAACTGGAGATAACCGGGAGTGATGGTAAAGTAATCGTTAACGCCAATATTGACGGACTCAAAGAAGCCTGGCAGAAAACGTTGAGATGGTAGGTTTGAGATGAGCAAAGTAAAGGTTTTAATGCTGCGGGCACCGGGAACCAACCGCGATATAGACACCCAAATAGCCTTCGAGATGGCGGGGGCTAGTGTGGTGGAATCGGCGCTGGTGAACGAGCTAACGAGCAAAGAAAAAAGCCTCGACAACTACCAGATAATGATTATCCCCGGCGGCTTTACCTACGGCGACGATATATCCGCCGGAAGGATTATGGCCAACGAAATCAAACTGGGGCTGGGTAAGGATATCCGAAGATTCGTGGAGGACGGGCGGCTGGTGATGGGCATCTGCAACGGCTTCCAGGTTTTAGTAAAGACGGGCATCCTGCCGGGCATAGCGGGGCAATCAGAACAGCCGGTCACTTTGACTAATAACGACAGCGGCAAGTTTGAGTGCCGGTGGGTATACCTTAAAGCCAACGAAAAAAGCCCCTGCATCGTGACGCGGGGCATTGACATGATTTACGCGCCCGTGGCTCATGGCGAGGGCAAGCTGGTGACGGAGAGGGATACTTTAGAGAAGTTAAGCGTGACGCTGCAGTACGTTGATGAAAAGGGTAAAAGCGGTGCGGGCTATCCTTACAATCCCAACGGCTCGCTGAACGACATCGCGGGCATTTGCGACCCCACCGGGCGTATCTTTGGGATGATGCCCCACCCGGAGGACTTTGTGCGCTGGACGCAGCATCCCCGCTGGTCCAGTGAAAAGGAACAAAAAGGCCTTTACGGTCTACAGATATTCAGGAATGCCGTAGTCTGGGCTAAAGGTATTTAGAAAACGGGACTGCTATTCGACGCCCTGTTCTTTAAGGTAATTAAGAGCATCCTGGATGGTGACGATTTTCTCAGCGGCTTCATCCGGGATTTCCAGTTTCCGTTCCGGCGTACTGAATGACTCTTCGAAGGACATAATCAGCTCAACCAGATCCAGAGAATCGGCGCCTAAATCTTCAACGAAGCTGGCAGTGGGCACGACATCTTTTTCGTCGACACCGAGCTGCTCCACAACCAGTTTCTTCATCTTTTCGAAAGAAGTTGCCACGTTTTCCCCCTTTTAAAAGCCGTTTAGCGTTTGGCTATGGTACTGACCGAGCCGAGTACCCCATTGATGAACTTGGCGGAGCTTCCGCTCCCAAAGGTTTTTGCCAGTTCTACCGCTTCATTAACAGCTACTTTAACCGGTACTTTATTATCGAATAAAATCTCGAATATTGCAAGTCTAAGGACATTGCGGTCGATTAATGCCAGCTGGTCCAAAGGCCACGCCGGCGCTAGCTTTTTAATGTGTTTGTCGATTTCCTCACGGTTGTTGACCGTGCCGTTGACCAACCCCCGAACGAACTCGTTGTTTTCCGCCGAGAGCTTATTTTCGGATAAAAGCCTGTCAACCACCGCTTGCGGGTTGCGGGCTACGGAATCGATTTCATATAAAGCCTGTAGGGCTAATGTCCTGGCTTTGTGTCTGGTCCCTGGCATTTTTAACGTCCTGCAAACATTATAACATACCTAAAACCGGTCTAGAAAGGTCGTTAGTTCTATCCATACAGCTTGAATACCTACCTTTAACACGTTAAAGTTAGTGTAGAGAGGCTTTAATGAAAAACCTTTACTGGCAGCGCCTGGATAAACTGATAGAAACCTCGGAAATAGTAATCGATCACCCCAAAGGCACGGCGCACCAAAAATACCCTAACTTGATTTTCCCGCTGGATTACGGCTATCTTAAAAACACCACAGCCATGGACGGTGACGGCATTGACCTGTGGATAGGCACGGCCAAGCACCGTAATTTGACCGCCATCGTTTGCACAATAG
>JAQTMM010000040.1 GCA_028714335.1 Dehalococcoidales bacterium | reverse complement strand
TTGTGCCGGTAAGAAGAGATAGCCTTGATGGCATGAAGAAAGACTTGTTGTGTCATATCCTCCGCCTCGGTTCTATCGCCTATCTTGATAGAGATGTAGCGATAAATCCTATCGAAATTCTCTTCATATATTTGAGTTAAAGCCACCTGGTCGCCATCCTGGGCGCGCCGGATTAGGCTTGCCTCATCTTGCACCTGACAACTCCAATCTAAAATCCCGCTTGGCGGGAGGGAATATTTGGTGTTCCCCTGTGCATATATTATAACGAAAAGTGGGGATTAAGGATAGTTTACGTAGGGGAAATGTGCTAAAATCAGGCAAAGCGTTTTGAGGAGTAGTATATGGCAATCCGAAATTTTTACGTAGAAAAGTGCAACGGCTGCGGCATCTGCGTGGCGTGCTGCCCGATGGATGTATTGAGGCTGGACGAAAAGGCGAAAAAAGCCGTCATTAAGTACCCCAAGGACTGCATCGCCTGCTGGGGGTGCGAGTCGTTCTGCCCGCGCGGGTGCTTTGACGTATCACCGGAGAGGGGGAGGGGCGAATTAGTCTCGCCGTATTAAGATGAACAAGATAGACAGTTTGGGAACAGTAATTACGACCGACGTGCTGGTACTGGGCGCGGGCGGAGCGGGAATGTGCGCGGCGCTGAAGGCTAAAGAGCGCAACGTTGACGTTTTAATGATAGATAAAATGGGCATCGGGTGGAGCGGGCAAGTACCCATCGGTGGGGGGATACTGGCTTACGTTTATCCGGACTACGTGGAAAAGTGGGCGGAGAACGTAACGCGTCAGAGCTTTTTCTTTAACAACCAGGATTGGACATATCAGCTAGGTAATTACATGCACAAGTCCACGATGGATTTAGCCAATATGGGGCTAACGTTTTACCGGGAGAAAGGTGAAATCAACATCCTCGACTGGGGGCCACATATACACGTAACACTGTTCGATGCCGCAAAATCGCTGGTGGCATTAAAGAAGACGGCGAAAAACCGCGGCGTCAAGATGATGGACAAGATATACGCCATCGACCTTTTGAAGAACGGGGATAAGGTGGTGGGGGCGATAGGGCTGGGATTAACGGACGGCAAGACCTATTTATTCAACGCCAAGACGGTTATCATCGCGACCGGCAACTGCGGGTACATGCACGAAAAAACCTACAGCTCCGTCCTCGGGGAGGGGGCGGCAATGGGCTACCGCGCCGGGGCACAGCTGGTAAACGCCGAGTTCAGCAGCAGCTACGTCTGGGGCATCAAAGACCTCGGTAAAGAGCTGATGGGTATTTATTTTTATCAATATTTAGAGAACGCCAAGGGCGAAAAAATAATGTTTAAACACTTCCCCTACCTCAAAGAAAACAAGCAGCCGGTTTATACCTTCGACCCGCGGGTCATCGAGGCGATGCAGAAAGAGGTGCAGGCGGGACTGGGCCCGGTTTACATCAACCTGCAGGGCTTAAGCGCTAAAGAAATCGCCGGGCTGGCGGAAGACCAGGTGGAGGGGCTGACTTTACTGATGGGCAACGACACGATGCGTCTGCTGCGTGAAAAAATGGGTATAGACCCATCCAAAGAAAAGATGGAGATGTGGCCAAGATATCTTTACAGCGGCGGGGGTCTGCGCATTGACGTTAACGGCAAGACCACGCTGGACGGGCTTTATGCCGCCGGCGGCGCATCCAGCAGCAGCTGGTCGGGGGGAGGAGGCGGACAGGCGGGTTTGGGCGTCCAAAGCGTGGCGGTGACGGGATTTGTGGCGGGGGGAAATGCCGCGAAAGACGCGGAGAAAATAAAACAACTGGATATTGATTATAATCAAGCGAAAAGCGCCGTTGAAAGAATCATGGCGCCGACGCAACGGGCGGGGAACACCGACGCTTACGACATCGTCTACCGCGTGCATGAGGCCGTCATCCCGATGAAATACAACCGGCAGCGGGAGGCGGGGCGAATGAAGGAGGCGTTGGGCATCGTGGAGGACGCCAAGAAAAAACTGGGCGGGGTGGGGGCTAAAGACTTCCACGACCTGGCGCGATACCACTCGGCGGAGAGCATGGCGATGGCGGCGGAGTTCACCTATAAAGCCGCTTTGATGCGTGAGGAAAGCCGCGCCGGACATAACCGAGTGGACTTCCCCCAGCGCGACGATAAAAACTGGTTCAAGTGGATAACCATCGAGCAAAAAAATGGGGCGCCACATTTAACCACACTGCCGGTGCCGGTGGAGAGTTATAAGCTAAAGCCGTAAATAATTGCCACTCATAACGAGATTCTTCGCTGCGCTCAGGATGACATTTAGGTAATACCAGTTCGTTGACAATTAAAGTTCGTCTAGATATCATAAAGAAAACAAACGATATATCGTCATATAACGGGAATCATTAGTATTAAGGAAGAATTACATGGA
Source organism: Dehalococcoidales bacterium (assembly GCA_028714335.1). GTDB lineage: Bacteria > Chloroflexota > Dehalococcoidia > Dehalococcoidales > RBG-16-60-22 > RBG-13-51-18. The sequence goes on along the minus strand of JAQTMM010000040.1, from coordinate 12,340 downwards.
AAAAATAAGACTGGGTAAAACAGGAATGATGGTAACACGGCTGGGCTTTGGAGGGATACCGATACAGCGGCTAACCGAAGCCGAGGCGGTGAAGGTGATACAAAAATGCGTCGATTTGGGCATCAATTACATTGACACCGCCAATGGCTATACCACCAGCGAGGAGCGCATCGGGAAGGCGGTCAAGGGGCGGCGGCAGAACGTTATCATCGCCACCAAGACCTTCCCCGGCACTGCTGAAGATGTCACGAAAAACCTCGACCTTTCCCTAAAGCGCCTGCAGACGGATTATATAGACTTATACCAGTTCCACGGGGTCAACAGCGAAACACTAAAGCACGTCCTCGATCCGGAGAACGGGATATACAAGGTTTTTGAAGGATTTAAAAAAGCCGGAAAAATCAGGCATATAGGCATCACGGCGCACCAGATGGACGCCGCCAAGGAACAGATAAAGACGGACAAGTTCGAGACGATAATGTTCCCCTTCAACGTCATTACCAGCGAGCCGGCTAAAGATCTGCTGCCGCTCTGCCGCCAACACGACGTAGGGTTCATCGTGATGAAGCCACTGGCGGGCGGGATGCTGAATAACGCGCGCATCGCCTTTAAGTACCTTTTACAGTTCCCGGACGTGGTGTCCATCCCGGGCATTGAGAAAGCCAGCGAGATTGAAGAGATTTACAGCTTTTACGAAAACCCGGAAAAGATGACCGCCGCCGAAGAAGCAGAGATGCAGCAGATGATTAAGGAACTGGGCAACCGATTCTGCAGGCGGTGTGAATACTGCCAACCGTGCCAGCAAGGCATCCCCATCTCCCTGATTATGACCTTCGATACCTTTGTGAAGCGGATGCCTGTCGCCCGGTACATGAATAATCCGATGATTGCGGATTCCGTTGAGAAAGCCAAGGACTGCATAGAGTGCGGGGAATGCGAGACGCGCTGTCCCTTCCAGCTGCCGATACGGGAAATACTGAAAAAGAACTACGGACTATACGAGCAAATCAAAGCCGCCAACGCTTAATGTACTGCGGCGGCAGGCTTTTTTGATTACCAACATATAAAGGTATATAATGCTTTCAAAACGCATTTGTTAGGAGGCATCCTCATGGCAAGCGACAGAGCCAAACTGGAAAAATATTTTAAGAAAAGCGTCATGACCAACAAGACCCCCCACCCCGAGGTTTCCGCCCCGCGACTCGGGCTGCACAGCGACAAGGACTACGGCAACAGGAACTTCTCGATGAGCTGGTGGGCGATAACCGAGCCGTTCGAGATGGTCAATGAGTGCCACGCCCATGACTTCGACCAGTTTTTAGTCTTTGTGGGTGGCGACCTGACCAATATGCCCAAGCTGGGCGGTGTTGTCGAGCTTACATTAAGCCTTGACAACAAGAAGCTGGAAAAATTCACCATCACCGAAGCCTGCACCGTGTTTGTGCCGGCGGGGTTATATCACTGCCCGCTGAACTTTAAGAAGGTCAACGACCCCAAGAAACCCATTCTCTTCCACGACCTGTTCTTCTCGCCGGAATATAAACGTAAATAAATAATTAGAGCCAACAGAAAACGGGCATGCATGGTAAAGTGTGTGCCCGTTATTTTTACATGTGATTTCTGTGTAACATAAACGATAAATAAGTGAAGAATATCATAGAGATTGCCACGCCCTTCTGCTGAAGGGCTCGCAATGACAATGGGAAAGGTTATATGCTAGAAATCCGCCGCTACCAGCCGCAAGATAATAAAGTCTGCCGGGAACTCGACAACGCCGGCATCGCGCAAATGGGCGTTGCCGATATAATGCAGCAGTTCCCCAGGGTGCACAACGACTTCGACGATATCGAAGGGAATTACCTAAAGGACGGCGACTTCATCGTGGGGCTGGAGAACGGAGAGGTAGTGGCGATGGGGGCTTATAAGAAAAGAACGAAAACGTGCGCGGAGTTCAAGCGTTTAAGAATACGCCCGGACTGCCAGCGTAAAAGCTACGGCGAGACGATAATGATACGTTTAATGGAACTGGCGGCGGGGAGGGGCTACAGCGAGGGACACCTGGATACCCTGGTCACCAACCACCGGGCGCAAGCCCTATTTGAAAAGCTGGGCTTTAAGAAAACTAAAAGCGGTATGCGCGGGCCTTTCCATCTATATTATTACCGCATCACGCTAAAATAAAGACAGAGGTGCTATTATGGCAAAAGTCAGTTTAGTGAAAACATCAGACAGAACTACCGGCACACGGCAAGCCATCGAGCTATTAGGCATCAATCCGGTTAAGGGGAAGGCGGTGGTGGTAAAGCCCAATTTCAATACGGCCGACCCCGCCCCCGGCTCCACTCATTACGATACGCTGCACGCACTAATCAGTAAACTTAAAGAGATGGGCGCGGGAAAAATCACGCTGGCAGAGCGCAGCGGGCCGGGGCCATCAACTCACGACAACATGGAGAAAAAGGGCATCTTCAGGATGGCGAAAGAACTGGACTTCGATATCCTGGATTTGCAGACAATGCCGGAAGACGGCTGGGTGCTGGTCAAACCGAAAAACAGTCACTGGAAAGACGGTTTTCTCTTCCCCAAAATTTACCGGGAGGCGGAGTGCATCGTGACAACGCCCTGCCTCAAAACGCACCAGTTCGGCGGGCATTTTACACTCTCCCTAAAGCTTTCCGTGGGCATGGTACCGCCGGGGCTTGGCCCGCCCGGCTCCGGAGCCTATCCCTATATGAATGAACTGCATTCATCGCCGCACCAGCGGGAGATGATTGCCGAGATAAATACAGCGTACAAACCGGACTTAATCGTGCTGGACGGCGTAGAGGCTTTTACAGAGGGCGGCCCGCATATAGGCAAGCGAGCCAATGCTAACGTAATGCTGGGGGGCACCGACCGCGTGGCAATTGACGCCGTAAGCGTGGCGATTTTGCGCCAGCTGGGGACAACGCCGGAAGTCAGCAAGGGCAAAGTGTTCGACCAAGACCAGATTAAGCGGGCGGTGGAGTTGGGGCTAGGTGTAAAGACCGCCGATGAGATTGAGATTGTGACCGGCGATAAGGACAGCGAAGATTACGCAGAGATTATCAGGGGGATATTGGGAAAAGGGTAAACCTACACTACGCTATATTGACAAAACTTTTATAATGTCTATACAATAGCGTTTAACCATGACTTAATTCAGATGGAGGAGGCTATAATGAAAACAACGCTAAAAATCTTTGCCTTGATTGCCGTTCTATTACTCGTGGTAGGGCTTGCAGCCGGCTGCGGCACAGCAGGGCCAACAGGGCCACAGGGTCCGGCGGGGCCACAGGGACCAGCAGGGCCTCAAGGGGTGGCGGGAGCACAAGGAGAACAAGGACCGGCAGGGCCGGCAGGACCTCAAGGCGCCACAGGGAACACGGGGCCGGAGGGCCCAGAAGGGCCGCCTGGACCGACCGGGGCTCAAGGACCGGCTGGACCCAATATGGTAATAGCCATGGCCGCGGTTGGCAGCACCGGGTCACTGTATAGCGCTATCGGCGTTGATTCTGTGGTATGGGATGGAGCGAATATGCGGTGGGAAATTACTCTGACCGGTGTCGCTTATCATTACCTGGACTATGTTACAATAGCTACCGCAACGACTGGATACTATGCTTCACAAGGCAGTGTCAGCGGTAAATTACTGATAACAATAATGGACGATGCGGGCAATAAAGTCCAAAGAGGCTTTTCCTTTGTAACCTTTACCGCAACGCCCTAGTGAATCCAGCCTCAAATAACGATAAAAAATAATAGCACGACCCGGATTGGTGCGGCTGCCACAGCCGAAATATACCGGCAGCCGCACCTTTTCTCTTTACCCCCAACCACCGTATCCTGTAAAATAAACGTATTATGGAACAAATCGCAGTAATCTCCGACGTCCACGGCAACATGCCCGCCTTAGAAGCAGTCCTGAAAGATATTAAAAAACGCGGCATCAAGCGTATCTTCTGCCTGGGGGACCTGGTGGGAAAAGGCCCCGACTCATCTAAAGTAACGGACATCTGCCGCGAAAAATGCGAGGTCGTCCTGCTGGGCAACTGGGACTACTTTTTGGCGGACAGCAAAGCATTACCAATATTCCAGTGGTACCGGGAACGCCTTACCCAAGAACAACTCGACTATTTATTCAACCTGCCGCCGGTCTATAACTTTGCCATCAGCGGCAGGAAGGTCAGGCTATACCACGCCTCACACATCGGAGTGGCGCACCGCGTGCATATGGATGACACGGAAGACAGGCACATTGCCATGTTCGAAAATACCGATTTCACCGGCGACGACTTTATGCCGGACACGATTGGCTACGGTGACATTCATAAAACGTTCCTGAAAAACATCAAGGGCAAAGTGCTTTTTAACGCCGGCAGCATCGGCAATCCGCTCGATGAACCGACGGCAGCATATGTAATTATAGAGGGGAATTACGGGGACGCAAAGCCCGGCTACTTTGCCATCCAGACAATACGCCTGCCTTACGACATCGAGCGGGCGGTTAAACAGGCACGGGACGCCGACATGCCGGATATCGAGCTTGAGCTTTATGAAGAAGAATTGCGCACCAGCCGCTACCGCCGCGACGAGCTGATGAAGGAATGGCTACGTAAGCACAAGAAAAAGGAGTAGCCCGGTTACCTTAACGCTTTTGCCATCTGGCACGATTTTACGTTATAATCCGTCTGATGTTAGCTAAAGTCATCAGCGGGGCAATCGTCGGGCTGGACGGCGCGATTGTAGAAGTTGAAGTAGATATCCTCTCCGGCCTGCCTAAAGTCATTATCGTCGGGCTGCCGGACACCGCTGTAGAAGAATCCAGCGAACGCGTCCGCTCCGCCATCAATAACTCCGGCGGCAACTTCCCGATGAAACGCATCGTGGTGAATCTTGCCCCCGCCGATCTTAAGAAAGCTGGCCCGGCTTACGACCTGCCAATAGCCGTGGGGATTCTTTTAAGCTCCGAGCAAATACATGCCGACGTTGGCAATACCATGTTCCTCGGCGAATTATCGCTGGACGGGTCATTGCGCCACACCAACGGCGTCCTGCCGATGGTCGCTTTAGCCAAAGATGAAGGAATTCCCAACGTAATTGTGCCGGAGGCGGACGCAAAAGAGGCGGCGCTGATTGACGGGGTAAATGTCATTCCCATCGGCTCGCTGAACCAGCTGGTTAAGTACCTGCGCGGCGAGATACCGGCACCCCACGCTCCCAGTCAAAGCAGGGCAGCGGTAAACACCACGACACTACATTATACCGACCTTTCGGATATAAAGGGTCAGGAACACGTTAAGCGCGCTCTGGAGGTGGCGGCGGCGGGGGGACACAACGTTGTAATGTGCGGTCCGCCGGGTTCCGGCAAGACTTTACTGGCACGCGCCCTCCCCTCCATTTTGCCGCCGATGACCAACGAAGAAGCGCTGGAAGTAACCAAGATTTATAGCGTCAGCGGGCTTTTGCCGGCGGACACACCGATGATGAAACAGCGACCCTTCCGGTCGCCGCACTACACCATTTCTAATGCGGGGCTGGTGGGGGGCGGACACTGGCCAAAGCCGGGCGAGATAAGCTTAAGCCATCGGGGCGTGCTCTTCCTCGATGAGCTGCCGGAGTTCGGCAACTCGTTACTGGAGGTGCTGCGCCAGCCGCTGGAAGACAAAATGGTCACCATCAGCCGGGCGCAGGGGCGGGTAACGTTTCCTTCCAGTTTTATGCTGGTGGGCGCGATGAATCCGTGTCCGTGCGGCTATTACGGCGACCCCTTCCACAAATGCACCTGCCCCAGCTCTTTAGTGGCGCGCTACCAGCGGCGCATCAGCGGGCCGTTTATTGACAGGGTGGATATATTCGTCGAGGTACCGCATATAGACTACGAAAAGCTGACGGATAAGCGGCAGGGCGAGGCTTCGGAAAAGGTGCAAGAGAGGGTAACCAAGGCGCGGGAAATCCAGCTAAAGCGTTTCAGCGGCACCAAAATAACCTCCAACGCCGAGATGACACCAGCCGAGATACGCGAGTTCTGCCACATCGAGGACGATGCCCAGAGCCTGCTGAAAGCCGCGATGAAACAGTTGTATTTATCAGCCCGCGCTTTCCACCGTATTTTGAAGCTGGCTTTAACTATCGCCGACCTGGAAAATTGTGCTACAATAAAAGCCAACCATATCGCCGAAGCGGTGCAGTACCGCCCGCGGCGCACAGAGTAAACCGAAGTACTCATACTACCTCAACTACCGATACCAAACCGGAGGATACCATGATGACTAACGCAAAGAAATATGACTTTGATGTGGTGGTGGCGGGGGGTGGCGTGGCAGGCGTATCAGCCGCTTTAACAGCTGCCCGCAGCGGATTAAAAACCCTACTGCTGGAAAGCCAGATATCGCTGGGCGGGCTGGCGACCAACGGATATGTAACGGGCGTTGCCGGATTGATTGACGGCAACTGCAAAGAATGGCTGGACCGGCTGGAAGCCGAAGGCGATTTAGTCCGGCGGCCTCATCAATCGTCCATAGATCCGGAAAAGGGTAAGTTCATGCTGGAAACGATGCTGCTGGAAGCCGGGGCGAAGATACTCTATGGCGCGTACGTCACCGGTGCAGTAGTGAAAAATAAAAACATTAAAGAAATCATCTGCCACACCAAGTCCGGGCCACTGGTAATATCCGCCGGAATGTTCATCGACGGCACCGGAGACGCCGATTTAGCCGCCTATGCCGGCGTACCCTATGAAGTCGGTTCCCCGGAGTTCAACGGCTATAACATGTCCACTACACTGGCTTTCAGGATGGCTAACGTCAACATGAACGCCTACGGCGAGGCCAACCGGGCGTGGATGGCTAAACAGGGCGGGGGGAATAAGGTGCGGGACAAGTTCTCAATGCTTAGCGAGCTTGAGGACGAGGCGGTTAAAAACGGCGACATGCCGCAATTCGTCTTCCCTACCGCGCTGATGTACCCGGTGCCCGGAACAACCAGTGATAACGCCGACGTCTGCGTGATGACCACGCACAGCTTTAATTGTAAAAATACCGACGCCGAGGACCTGACGCGGCAGATAATCGAGCAGCATAAGCAGATTGCCTGGATGGAAAAATTCTTCAGGAAATACGTGCCGGGCTTCGATAAAGCACGTGTCACCGGCGTGGCGAATATCCATGGTGTAAGAGACTCGCGGCGCATTGTGGGCGAGTACGTACTTAAAGACACAGATGTTGCCTGCGCTGTAAAATTCCCCGACGCCGTAGCCCAGTTCCCGGAGTTCTTTGATACCCACCACCCTACGAGCGTGAGAATCGGGTTCATGCGGCACATTCACATGGATGAGCCTAAAGCGCCGGCGGTCTGCCGCCCCGCCGAATGCTCCGACGAAATGCACCCCTTCGGGCGACCCAAAGGCAAGTACGAAGCGCGGGTGAATCCGCTGGATTATTGCGAGATACCCTACCGCTCGATAGTGCCGCTGAAAGTGGATAACTTATTAGTCGTGGGGAGGTGTGTATCAGCGGAGTTCCATGCTATCGCTGCGGTGCGCGTTATCGCGCCATCGATGAGCACCGGCATGGCGGCGGCCATCGCCGCATCGTTATGTAAAAAAGAAAAGATAACGCCGCGGGAACTGAACGGCAAGCTGGTCCGGCAGGCAATGATTGCTCAGGGAGTGCCGCTGGATAACCCACCCGGCGGGCACTGGGCGGCGGTGAAAAAAGAACTCAAGGGCGAGTTTGTGGTGCTGCCGGGAGATTTTGTAGGCGTGATGACCAAAGACGGAATAAAAACACACATGTAGTTTGGAGTGTATGGATAAATATCTGAAAAAGAATAAGAAGCATTGGGACGAAGTTACTCCGGTGCATGAGAAGTCGGGGTACGACGTTAAAGGCTTTAAAGCCGGCGGCTGTACGCTCAAGCCCATCGAGGTTGAGGAGATGGGCAACGTTAAAGGAAAGTCGCTGCTGCACCTGCAATGCCACTTCGGGCTGGATACTCTCTCATGGGCGCGGCGGGGAGCTAAAGCAACGGGGGTGGACTTTTCAGATAAAGCCATCGAGCTGGCGCAAAAGTTGAGTCAAGAAACAGGCGTAAAAGCCAACTTTATCTGCAGCGATATTTACGAGCTGCCGAAAATTTTGAATAAAAAGTTCGACATAGTATTTACATCTTATGGGGTGCTTTGCTGGCTAAAAGACCTGAATAAATGGGCGGAAATCATTAACCGTTTTCTAAAGCCCGGCGGGTACTTTTATATTGCGGAGCAGCACCCTTTTGCTAACATTTTCAACAACGAGCCGGGGGCGAAAAAGCTTGAAGTAACGGTGCCCTATTTCCATAACCCTGAGCCGCTAGAGTGGGCGCCCGGCAACGATTACGCCGACCCGACATTTGCCTCTACGTGTGGCACCTATGAATGGATGCATCCCATCGGAGAAATTGTGGATGCGCTAATTGGGGCAGGGCTAAAGATTGAGTTCCTGCATGAGTTCCCGTTTGTTTGTTATAAAGCTATGCCGTTCATGATACAGGATAAGGACGGCAACTGGCGGCTCAAGGGCGACCCGCTGCCGCTGACATTTTCTATAAAAGCAACGAAATAAAATTGACTTCTTAGTGAAAAGAGTTATAAAATCAAGCGACATATCGTAACACAGTTACACTATCTTGATATACAGAAAGGACATATTATGGCAAAATACGACAAATATATCTGCACCGAGTTCAAACCGGGTATCCCCCTGCCGGTCTACCGCGAATGGGAACGCGACATGCTCGGGGACGGGCTCTGGGACGGCTACCACCGCGGACTGCAGCATGCAGTCTGGACGGACGCTACGGTAATCCCCGGGGCTTTTTATTCCGAGATGACCTGGCAATGGCCGAACACCTTCCCCAATCAGCGGCCGCGCCCCGTACTGACCAAAGAGCAAATGGAAGAAGCCGCCAAGAAACCAGGCGGCGCAGGCGTGCCGCCTCATGCGCACCCCTTCCCAGAATTACTCACGTTCTTCGGGACGGACTTTGACCACCCGGAGGAGCTTAACGGCGAGGTGGAGTTCTGGCTGGAAGATGAAAAATACGTCTTCACCAAGAGCTTCTGCGTTTACATCCCGACCAACATGACCCACTGCCCGTTAAGAATCCACCGCATGGATAAACCATTCTTCCACTACACCATCGGCCCCGGCAGCACGTATATTTAGTCCCGTTGGAATAACGAGAGAAAGGAAACGCTAATGGCGAATAAATACGAAAAATACTTTGTAGGCCAAGACGACCCCAACCTAAAGTTCCCCGACTACATGCATTTAGACCCCAAGAACACGCGGCATATTGCGCGTATTGACGAAAAAACCGTGGATGGGGCGGAGTTTGGGTGCGACAACATCTGGATACTGCCCGGCGGCCCGACGGAACAGAAAATCATGGACGCCAATACCCAAAAATACGACCGGTACTTCGGGTTTTTCTCTTTCAATTACGACAATATCCGCGATCTTTGCGCCGAGATTGAAGTTTACATCGGCGGCGAGAAGCACGACATTAAGAAGAGCGGCTGTATGTTCGTCCCGGCGGGGCTGGAAGTAGGCCCTCTAACATTCCGTAATATTACCAAACCAATCTTTTTGACCATCGAAGCGCCCTGCGGCACGGGCATCGGTAAGAAGTGGGACTAAGATAGAATCAACGAGAGCCCCCCGATAAAACCGGGGGGTTTTCTTTTTAGGAGGACATTTATGGCAGAAACTAAGTACGGCAAATACATCATCAGCGACCTGCAGCATCCAAAGGAAGAAGCTCCGTGGAATCCTCCGGTCACCGATGCCAGAACCGGCAACGGGGGACGCACTTTGTACCTGGACAACGACGTTATTCCGGGCGCATTTTACATGGAAACCGTCTGGGTCATGCCGCGCCCGCGCCTGTCGCCCGAAAGATACGAGGAAGTAAAAAAGCGTAGTCCAGGGCCCCATGCACACGACTACGACGAGATTATCGCTTTCTTCGGGTCGGACCCCAAAAACCCCTATGACCTTGGGGCGGAGGTGGAATTATGGCTGGGCGATGAAAAACATATCATCAATAAGACCAGCATGGTATTTATCCCGGCGGGATTAATGCACGCGCCGCTGGTTTTCCTGCAGGTGGATAGACCAGTTTTTCACTTTACTACCGGGCCGGGCAAGCAGTATTTCTAAAAGCAAATAAAAAGGGGGCGATAAACGCCCCCTTAGTTTTTCTAAAGAACCAGTTATCAAAATAGCTTGTGTGCCATAGCAACAGGCACAGCTACATCAATAAACGGACAGCATCAGGTGAGTTAACCAATCAGCCAACCCGCCCGATTATTTTCAAAGAGTTACTTTATTTCAGCTTTAGCGCCGGCAGCTTCCAGCTTGGCTTTGGCAGCGGCAGCTTCGTCTTTATTAACGCCTTCTTTAATCGGCTTGGGCGCGCCTTCTACCAGGTCTTTGGATTCTTTAAGACCAAGGTTGGTAAGCTCGCGGACGGCTTTGATGACGTTAATTTTGTTGGCGCCGATTTCGGTCAGAACGACGGTGAATTCCGTCTTCTCTTCCGCGGCGGCGGCATCACCACCACCCGCAGGAGCGGCGGCGGCTACAGCGACCGGAGCGGCGGCGCTAACGCCGAACTCGTCTTCCAGCGCTTTGACCAGTTCCGCTAACTCGAGGACGGTCATGCTTTTGATAGTATTCATGATGTCTTCGATAGCGGCGGACTTTTTAGCTTTAGCCTTGGGTTTCTTTTCTTCAGTGGCTTCCGCTTTAGCTTCTTCTTTGACTTCCTGTTTTTCTTCGTCTGCCATTTTACTTAGCCTCCAGTTGATTAATTCTTCCCTGCAGTACCTGCGCTAAGCCGCGCATCGGCCCGGCAAGTACGGTAACAATGCCATAGATAGGAGCCTGCATTCCGCCGAGCACTTTAGCCAACAGAACTTCACGCGAGGGTAATCTAGAGAGCGTGTCCAGCTCCTGAACCGTTAAAAGACCATCCGGCATAAAACCGGCTTTAATTTTAAGGGTTATCTTGGAAGCGCGGATATAATCGGATATAGCCTTCATCGTCTGGGCGGGGTCGCCATAGCCAAAAGCCACGGCGATGGGGTCTTTGAACATGCCCTTAATATGGGTCAGACCCGCTTTATCAGCGGCGATTTCCGCCAGCGAATTCTTGACTACTTTATAGTCAATTTTGGCGTCGCGCAGCTTACGGCGCATCTCGTTAAGCTCTGAAGTCTTAATCCCGCTGTAATCGGTCATGACGCCGATTTGAGCTTTGGAGAAGACCTCTTGAAGAGCTTCTACTGCTTTAACTTTCTTTTCCGTAGGCATTCTGTACCTCCTGAAAAACCCCAAATAAAAAGTCCCCATGACGAACGCACGAGGACTTAGTTTCTTTTCACTTATATCCTCGGCAGGCATTTATTAAGTTCGTCGACTAGCTCGGAACACCCGCTGTCTCGGGACGACTATATTCAATTGTGTATATATTATACCACAGAATCGTATATTCTGTAAAGCTAGCTGGCACTCATAGACGTGGCTGCACTGACATCCAGCTTAACGCTGGGGCCCATGGTGGTGGTGATATAAGCGCTGCGGACATATTGCCCTTTGGCGCCCGAAGGCTTGGCTTTAACAATGGCTTCCATGATGGCGGTGAGGTTTTCCACCAGCTTCTGTTCATCAAAGCTGACCTTGCCGACCGGCACATGAATGATGGAGGTTTTGTCCAGTTTATATTCCACCCTGCCCTTGCGGGCGTCTTCGATAACACGGGGGAGGTCGTTCATAGCGACGACGGTGCCGGACTTGGGGTTGGGCATTAAGCCGCGACGGCCTAAAACCTTACCGAGTTTACCGACTTTGCCCATCATCTCCGGGACGGCGATGGCGGTATCGAAATCCACCCAGCCTTCTTCCACCTTCTTGATAATATCGTCGCCGCCAACAAAGTCGGCGCCGGCGGAAGCAGCGATTTTTTCGGCTTCGCCCTGGGCGAAGACAAGGACGCGTATTTTTTTACCCAAGCCGTGGGGGAGCAAAGCAACGCCCCTTAACTGCTGGGTGGCGTTCTTGGGATCGAGCCCGGTGCGGACATGAAGCTCTACCGTCTCGTCGAACTTGGCAGTGGTGGACTTTTTGATAAGCCCTACCGCTTCCTTGGGTTCGTAGGATTTATTCCTGTCTATTTTCTCTGCAACTGCTCTAAATTTCTTACCGTGTTCTGCCATCTTATTCCACCTTTATGCCCATGCTGCGGGCAGTTCCCTCTATTGTTCTCATCGCGGCTTCAA
>JAQTMM010000039.1 GCA_028714335.1 Dehalococcoidales bacterium | reverse complement strand
ATTATTGGAAAGGCGACTGAAAAACAGCCGGATAAAGTAATATGAGGCAGGTAGCTATTGTTACCGATACCACCGCCTGCGTTCCACCGGAACAAGTCAGCCAGTACGACATTGAAGTTGTTCCCGTTCCCCTGATTATCAATCAAAAAACCTACCGCGACGGTATAGATATCACCCCCACCGAGTTTTATGAGATGCTCCGCAAAGCCAAGCGCCTCCCAACGACTTCCGCCTCTTCGCCTACCCCCTACTTCGAGGCTTTCCGCAACGCCAGCCGCCGCGCCCCCAACATCCTTTGTCTCACCGAACCCTCACGGTTCAGCGCCATGTATAGTTCCGCCCGCGCTGCCGTTGAAACCGCTAAAGAAAAACTAAAGAACGTCGCCATCGAGGTCATGGAATGCACTACTGCCGCCGCCGGTCAGGGGCTGGTCGCTTTAGCCGCCGCCCGCGCCGCCGCCAAAGGCAAATCCTTAGCCGAAGTCAAACAAGTCGTCAACAACATTATGCCCCGCATCAGCCTCTTTGCCGCCATTGACAATCTGCGCTATCTGGCAAGGAGTGGGCGAGTGCCGCAGGTTGCCGCTATTGTTGACACCATCCTTAGCCTCAAACCCGTCTTCACCCTAAACCACGCCAACCCGGGTCTGGCGGGCCTGCCCCGCTCAATTAAAGGAGCTATCGGCCGCATTATCGTTTTAATCAAGAAAAACACCCACCAGGGCAAGCGTTTGCACGCCGCCGTCATGCACGCTGACGCTCTAGAAGACGCGAAAATTTTAAAAGAGCAAATTACCTCATCCTTCAACTGCTCCGAGATATTTATCACCGAGTTTACACCAGTCATGGGTGTGCATACCGGGCCGGGTCTGGTCGGCGTCGCCTTCTACGAAGAATAAGCCCCCATCTAGCCAAACCGCCCTAAACGCTTTATAATACATATTTGTGGAAACTCTACAGGTAATTGCCGATGCCCGTCGGCTGGCGCAAACCTTTCCCAACCTCCCCGAACCGGAAGCCCGGCCCGCCGCTGTTATTGTCAGTGGCCTTCCTGGCACCGGCAAGTCATTCTTTTGCCGCCAGCTGGCGGCTCGCCTCCCTTTCGTTATTCTGGAAAGCGACGCTATCCGGAAAAAACTCTTTGCCAACCCCACCTATTCCGCCGCAGAGAGCGCCTATCTCTTCCGCGCCATCCACTGCCTGATGGAGAACTTCCTTCAAAAAGGCATCCCCGTCATCCTGGACGCCACCAACCTTAACCGCAAGCACCGCGAGCGGCTTTATAGCATCGTTGATCGAAACCATGCTAAAGTAATAATAGTCCAGATGAAAACCCCGGCGGAGGTTGTCCAAAAACGACTTAAGGACCGGGTGAACGGCAATGGTAATGGTGATAATTCCACCGCCGATTGGTCGGTCTACAAAAAGATGAGGCCGACGGTGGAAAAAATTGACCGCCGCCATTTTACCGTGGACACCTCAAAGGATGTCACGCCGTCAATTATGAAAATCGTAAAAGAAGCCAGCCGTTAAAAGGAGACTGATTATGGATATTAAAGCCGTTGTTGGCGATGTTACTGCCATAAAAACCGGAGCTGTTCTAGTTACCCATTTTGAAGGGGCAAAAACCCCCGAACCCGAAACCGCCGCCGTTGATAAAAAACTCGGCGGAGTCATCGCCAATCTCATCAAGCAGGGCGATATCAAGGGCAAACTCAACGAAACCACTCTCGTATTTTCCTCCTCTAAACTCCCCGCCGAACGTGTTGCCGTTTTAGGGCTCGGTAAAAAGAATGAACTGACGCTTAAAAAAGCCCGTAACGCTTTTGCCGAAGCCTCCCGATATTTGCGGAGTAAAAGCATCACCAATATCGCATCCGTCATTATCGGCGATGGAGCTAACGGCATCAAGACCGTCGACGCCGTGCAGGCAATGGCCGAGGGCGCTATCCTCGGGCTTTACGCCTTCAAGCGCTACCAGACTAAAAAAGAAAACGGCACCGATGTTAAAGAAATCGTTATCGTCGGCAAAGATAAAACGGTTATCAGCAAGGCAATCACCAGAGGCAAGATTATCGCCAACGCCGTCAACTACGCCCGCGATATGGAAAACGAACCGGGCAACGTTATGACCCCCGCTCGCATGGCGGACAACGCCCGCCAGATTGCCAAAAAGTACAACCTTAAAGTCGAGGTTCTGGAAAAAGCTAAAATGAAAGCGCTGGGCATGGGCGGGCTTATCGGCGTATCGCAGGGCAGCCAGCAGCCGCCCAAGTTCATTGTTTTAACCTACAAGGGACGCTCCTCTCCGGGCATCGACATCGCTTTAGTGGGTAAGGGCATCACCTTTGATTCCGGCGGTATCTCCATCAAACCGTCGGAAAACATGTCCGATATGAAAGATGATATGTCCGGCGGCGCCACAGTGCTGTCGGTGTTACTGGCTGTCGCCCAGCTTAAGCCGGCGGTCAACGTTACAGCTTTTGTCCCCGCCACCGAAAACCTCCCCAGCGGCACATCGTATAAACCCGGTGACATCCTTAAAGCCATGAACGGCAAGACCATGGAAATCCTTAATACTGACGCCGAGGGCCGCCTCATTCTGGCGGACGCTTTGAGTTACGCCGTTAAAAACGGTGCTAAAGCCATTGTGGATGTTGCCACCCTCACCGGTGCTTGCCAGGTCGCTTTAGGCACCCTTGCCACCGGCGTTTTCACCAACAATCAAACGCTGGTGGATAAAGTCCTTGCTGCCGGCGAAGAAGCCGGTGAATATGCCTGGCAACTCCCCATGTTTGAAGAATATGGCGACTTAATCAAGAGTGATATCGCCGATATCAAAAACACCGGCGGGCGTTACGCCGGCGCCATTACCGCCGCCAAATTCCTTGAGGAATTTGTGGATAAAGTCCCCTGGGTGCACCTCGACCTTACCGGCCCCATTAGTGATAAAGACAAGGGGATTTTAGTCAAGGGCGCCAGCGGTGTACCGGTACGGACGTTGATTAATTTTGTGCTGGCGCAGTCAAAGAAAAAGTAGTCGGGAGGCTTCGATATGAAAATTAAGTATCTGGCCCATGCCGCGTTTCTTATCACCTCGGATAACGGCACCAAAATCGTTACCGACCCCTATGAAACATCCCCGGGCATAAGCTACGCCCCTATTTCTGAAACAGCCGATGTCGTTACCGTCAGCCATGAGCACGGCGACCATAATAACGCCGCCGCGGTTCAGGGCAGCCCCACCGTCATTAGGGACAGCGCCGAGGTCAAGGGTATCAGTTTTAAAGCCGTCGCCGTCAGCCATGATGAATCCGGCGGTAGCCAGCGCGGCAAGAACACCATTTTTTGTTTTAACGTGGATGGCGTCAATATTTGCCACTGCGGCGACCTCGGCCACGAGTTGAACACCGCGCAAATCAGTGCCATCGGTATAGTGGATGTTTTAATGATTCCCGTCGGCGGCTTTTTCACCATTGACGCTAAAGTTGCCGCACAAACCTGCAACGAGCTTAAGTCGAAAATCATTCTCCCCATGCACTACAAGACGGGTAAAAGCGGCCTGCCCATCGCTGGAGTAGATGATTTTCTCAAAGGTAAAGACAACGTCACTCGCTCCAACGATAATGAGATAAAACTGACCGCCGCCACCCTTCCTGCCAGAGCGCAAATCATCGTGTTAAAACCCGCTTTATTAACTACCTCATGAACGAATACTGGGATACAAGATACCAGGCGGAAGGCAAAATCTGGGGCGATTCCCCCAGCCGCACTGCCGACTACGCTTTAAAACTTTTCCAGGCGAATACTGTTAAGAGCCTGCTGGTTCCGGGGTCGGGCTATGGCCGGAATACCAAGCTCTTTTCCTCATCTGGCATCTCCGTTACCGGCGTAGAAATATCGCTGGCTGCCTGCGGTATGGCGCTGGAGTTCGACCCGCTGACCAGGGTCTATCAGACTTCGGTGCTGGATATGTCCCGGCTTTCCCGCAAGTTCAACGCCGTCTATTGTTTTAACGTCCTGCACCTTTTCCGCGAATTCGACCGGAAACGCTTTATCCGCCAGTGCCTGGACAGAACGAAAAACAAAGGGCTGATGTTCTTTACCGTCTTCTCAGAAAAAGAACCGACCTACGGCAAGGGCGCCAGCGTTGAGCCCGACACCTTTGAGAGTAAACCGGGGCGTCCCGTGCACTACTTTAGTGATGCCGACCTCAAGGCGCATTTTTCCATGACAACAATTTTAGAAACTGGCCTCATGGAGGATGAAGAGAATCACGGCGAAGGTCCCCACACCCACATCTTGAGATATATTTATGTGAGAGCCAATGATAAATCCCAATGACGTAGGACTTATTATCTTTGATATGGACGGGACGATTGTCCCCTCCCTGCCAATCGTTTATGAAGGCATCAAGCGCGCCTTTGAAAAGCTGGGCTGGCAGGTCACCTTCAGCCCGGAAGAAATCAATATTTTCTTCGGCATTACTACCGCTTCAACCCGGGGCAGCCTGTACGAATTCATTACCCCAGTCGATTCCCCCCTTTCCATCGTAGAGGTGCGGGAAAAAGTCCGCGACGAATACCCCGGTGCTTTTCGCGACCTCGCCCAGACTTACCCCAACGTTAAGGAGACTCTTGCCGCTCTCCGCCGCCGCGGTTATAAACTGGCGCAGTACACCAACGCTACCAAGATTTACCTTGACGCCGTTATGTCAAGTCTTGATATCCGGGGCTACTACGACTACATAGAGTGTATCGAGGAAAATCACCTCACCAAACCCGAGTTGGTTCGGAAAATCCGTGATAAATTCGGGGGGCTGGCTACGGCTGTTGTTGGTGACCGGGTCCATGATATTGAAGCCGCCAGGGAAACCGGCGCTTTATCCGTTGGTGTTCTTTTCGGCTACGGTGACGATGAACCCAAACAAGCCGACCTCACCATCAACAAATTCGACGACCTGTTGGAAATTTTCATCAAAAAGCCGCCGCAATGATCCCCTCGCCCATTACCCCGGGTTACAATCGTAACAATCATCCAAAACAATATCTAATACTAAAATAGTATAATTTTGATACTACCTCTATCTATTCTTGACTTTCTATGGTAATATCTATATTAGGGGGTTAGGTACGCTAGTAACTAGGCAGATTTTTGGATATCAACTGTGTAATTCTGGCTGGTGGAAAAAGCACTCGTTTCGGACGCGATAAGGTTTTAGAAAGCATCGGTAGCACAAGCCTACTTGAACAGGTAATATCCCGCGTAAGCCCCATCTCTAAAGATATTATTATTGTTACCGCGAAAGGGAGAACTTTCGCCCAGTTGGCGAACCGCCCAAAAATAAAAATCGTAAGTGATATTTTCCCTGAACAGGGTTCTTTGGGTGGTGTATATACCGGCTTGGTCAATTCGGACTCGTTTTATAACCTTGTTGTGGCCGCCGATATGCCGTTGCTTAACGAGAGTTTAATGCGATACATGATAAAAGTCGCGGATGGCTATGATTTCACACTGCCGCGGGTCGAGCAAAGATACGAACCGCTGCATGCCGTATATTCCAAAAACTGCATCTCTCCGGCTGAATCTATTTTAAAGCAGGGCAAAAAAACCATCATCGAGCTTTTCAATTACGTTAAAGTCCGGTTCCTTGACGCCGTAGAGATTGATAAGTACGACCCCCAGCATTTGAGTTTCGTCAACATTAACACCCGGGAAGATATGGCAAAAGTATTACAGATTATGGGAGGAAAAGACGTCCAATGATATCTGTTGAAGAGGCCCTCCAGAAAATACTCGATGCCGTCACCGTCCTTGACGTTGAAACCGTTCCCATAATGGACTCGCAGGGGCAGGTCCTCGCCGAAGATATCATTTCCGGAATTAACGTGCCTCCGCTGGACAACTCCTCCATGGACGGCTACGCTGTCCGTTCCGCAGACACCACCGGCGCCACCCAAAATACCCCCAAAACGCTTAATGTAATCGATACCGTCATCGCCGGCAGCATTTCTAAAAACGAAGTCACCCCTGGCACCGCTATTCGCATTATGACCGGCGCCCCCATTCCCTCCGGTGCCGATAGCGTTGTCCAGTTTGAAAACACCGATGACCCCAAAAATAAAGATGTCTCCCTCAACCAGACCCCCGCCCAGGTTAACGTCTTTACCCCCGTCATCCCCGGTCAGAATATCCGCTACGCCGGAGAAGATATTAAAAAAGGCGCTTTAACCCTTAAAAAGGGTATGGTCATGCGCCCGGCCGAAATCGGCCTCGCGGCTTCTATGGGCCGCAGTCAAGTTAAAGTTATACGCCGTCCGGTCATCGCCGTCATCTCCACCGGCAATGAATTGACCGAACTGGATACGCCCCTCTCCCCAGGCAAGATTTACAACAGCAATTCCTACAGCATCTCCAGCCTGGTCAAGCGTTACGGCGGCATCCCGAAAATGATTGGCATTGCCCGTGACGACGAAAAAGACTTACTGTCAAAACTTAAGCAGGCGCAGGACGCCGATATGCTTTTAACCACCGGCGGCGTCTCCATGGGCGACTACGATATGGTTAAAGACATTTTAGCTCGCGACGGCGAGATGATTTTCTGGAAGGTGCGCGTCAAACCCGGCAAGCCTTTAGCCTTCGGCAAAATCAAAAGCAAGGATAAAGACGGCAACCCAAGAGCCATCCCCCACCTCGGTCTGCCCGGCAACGTTACCAGCTGTATGGTCAGCTTTGAACTGTTCGTTCGTCCGGCTCTTTTGAAGATGCTGGGCAAGAAAAATCTGGCTAAACCCACCGTCTCCGCCATTATCGAAGACACGGTGAAAAATAACGACGGGCGGCGTGTTTACAGCCGGGCGATTATTGAAAAACGCAACGGCAATTACTACGCCCATCTGACCGGACCCCAGAGCTCCGGCATGATTACCTCGATGAGTATGGCTAACGGGCTGGTGATAATCCCGGAAGACAACGGCAGCATTAATAAAGGCGATACCGTCCAGGCTTTAATGCTGGACTGGAATGAAGAAGTAAATATTTAACGGAAGTAAAGATGCGTTCGATTATTTCATTTGTCGGCAAATCAGGTTCGGGAAAAACAACCCTGCTGGAAAAAACTATCGCCGAGCTTAAAAAGCGGGGGCATAAGGTGGCTATTGTTAAACACTCCCACCATAATAACGACCTTGATACTGCCGAGAAAGACACCTGGCGCTTTACCCAGGCCGGCAGTGAATTATCTGCGATTAATTCCCTCGACCATCTGGCAATCTACCGGCACATGGACGAATATTTTGAACCGCACGATATCGCTAATTTCGTGCTGTGGGATTTTGATATTTTATTAACCGAAGGATTTAAAGGCAGCCCCTATCCCAAGATTGAAGTCCACCGCGCCGAACAGGGTGAAGAGCTGCTAACCGATCCCAAACTTTTAATGGCGGTAGTTACCGATAAACCGCTGGACGTTAAAGTCCCCCAGTTCTCCCATGATGATATCGGTGGCATCGCCGACATTATAGAAAAAGCCGCCGCTCTGCAGGATATTGAAATCGAACTGGAAATGTCTATCAACGGCGAATCCGTGCCCGTCAGCTCCTCCGTTAAAGACCGGCTGACCCGCGCCCTTGCCGCTCTAATTCCCGGCATGCAGCATAACGGCGAAGTTAAAGACCTGCGTCTCTCCTTGAGGAGGAAGCGTTGATTTTTGATACCTCGGAATTTGTATTTAAAGTGCCGAACGTAGTGGCACGGGCGCGGCGTGTGCTTATTAAACCCGCCGCCTCTTACCCCCTGCCCTATCCCGTCACTACCAGCGCCGAGATGCTGGCGGCTATCATTTCCAGTATCCGCCGCGTCAGCGACGCCGACATTATTTTACTTGAAGGCACCCCCGACGGTATCCCCACCCGCCCCATCTACCAGGCGCTGGGTTACGACTTTCCACGGGTGCTGACGCTGGACGTTAAAGACTGCATTTTCGTTGAGGTTGATAACCCCCTGCCCAAACCATTCGCCGTCCCGACCTTCTGGGTCCCCAACGTTATCCTCTCCAGCGACTACCTTA
Organism: Dehalococcoidales bacterium; assembly: GCA_028714335.1. Classification (GTDB taxonomy): domain Bacteria; phylum Chloroflexota; class Dehalococcoidia; order Dehalococcoidales; family RBG-16-60-22; genus RBG-13-51-18. The sequence goes on along the minus strand of JAQTMM010000039.1, from coordinate 6,797 downwards.
TCACCGTGGCGCCGCTCAAGACCTACAACGGCTCCGGTGCCTTTACCATCCCCAACCTGCTCTCCATCCTCCCCACCAGTAAATACTGCACCACTCCCGGTGGTTGGGAAGAACTCTATAGTCTCGGCATTGATAAGGTGCTGGCCGACCTTTATTTTACCCTGCCCTTCGACCTCGGTATTGTTGAGGCCAAGCAGAAATTCGCCGTCAAGGAAGAGCCTAATGAGGGCGATGTTGAGGATTACGATAAGGTCTTTATCGGTGAACCTTATGACGCCGACCGCGAAGTTGCTGAGACACTGGGACTGAAAATCAGCTACCTCGACTTAATCAAGTCGGCTAAAGTTGAAATGCAGGCGCAGGCTTAGTTACCGCACTCTAAAGCTGGAAAAACCCCCGGTAAACTCTCCCCAGGTAGTGTTGACTTCTTTAACGCTGGCCGCCGGCGGCCCCACTTCAAGATACTCCACCAGCTTTTCCAGGTTGGCTTTGTCCCCCTCCGCTATCACCTCCACCACGTTGCCCGGACGGTTGCGCACGTAACCGCTCAGGCCCAATTGAATGGCTTGTTCTTCGACCGAAGCCCTGAAAAAGACGCCCTGTACGCGGCCTCGCACGGTGGCGTGGAGTGATGCCTGTTCAACCATCAGCAGCCACCTTCACCTTCAACTTCCGCTGTCTATGCGGAAGTGTTAGAATTCCTCTTCCTCTTGTGGCTTCCTCTTCTTCTTAACAACCTCTACTTCTGGTGGAGGTGTGTTGATGTAGTTGGAGGATATTTTTTGTGAACCCTTCTTCGTCTTCTTCTTTTCTCTCTGCGCATAATTTCCGCGGCTACCCATATAGTATCACCTCACTAAAAGGTATTTGAGATACTCCATTTTGCAGTTTAGCAAAAATTATTTACTACGTAAAGTCCTCGCCAAATGCTCTTAATGCTGCTTTGGCGGCCTCGGTCTCTGCCACTTTTTTACTCTTGCCCTCGCCTGTTCCGAACCATTTCCCCTTAACCGATACGTCAACGGTAAATTTTTTATCGTGGTCGGGCCCTTCCTCTCCTATCAGCTTGTACATCGGCACCGACTGATATTTGGCCTGGGTTATTTCCTGCAGCATTGATTTATAATCTTCCTCCACCCCCTGGCTGACCAGCTTTTGCCACTCTTCCCTGAAAATATTGCTGACGACCACCTTGGCGGCGTAAATCCCCTGGTCGAGGTATATTGCCGCGATGACCGCCTCCATTGCCCCCTCCAGGTTGGGCACTTTGGTGCGTCCCCCCGTTGCCTCCTCACCCTTGCCCATGAAAAGATAATCCCCCAGCCCTATTTCCCCCGCGATACGCGCCAGCGTATCGCCTTTAACCAGCGTTGACCGCGCTTTAGTCATCTGGCCCTCGGTCAAGTCGGGCATTTCAGTATAAATCTTTTCGGCGATAATCAAACCCAGCACTGCATCCCCGATGAACTCCAGCCTCTCATTGTTCCTGAGATTATTATCCGGGTTTTCATTGATGTAGGAGCTGTGTACCAGTGCTTCTTCCAGCAAAGCAGGTTGGACGAACGTTACTCCCAGTGCTTTCTCCAGGTCATTGATATCCGTCACGTTTAAACCCTTTCTTATTAACTAACAATATACGGTTGAACACACAGTGTCAATACCTGCAGGATTATTGTCTCTAAATAGGCTTCATGCTATAATTTATCTATCTGTTGGGGCGTAGTTTAGCGGTAGAACGGCAGACTCTGGATCTGTATGCGAAGGTTCGATTCCTTCCGCCCCAGCCATACCTTTTCCCCCATCCAACCTGTTTCACCCGAATATTTGTATTTTACCTCCGTTTGTACTACGCTATATAACAATATATCGGGAGGGGAACGATGAAAGACTTTAAAGACAAGGTGGCATTTATCACCGGTGGCGCGTCCGGCGCTGGGTTGGGACAGGCTAAGGTTTTTTCCGAGGCTGGTTGTAAAATTGTCATCGCCGATATCCGTCAGGACCATTTGGACGAAGCCAAGGCATATTTTAAAGAAAAAAACGTTGACATTCACACCATAAAGCTGGACATCACCGACCGCAAGGCTTACGCTGCCGCCGCCGATGAAGTCGAAAAGGTGTTTGGCGGCCCTCCCCAACTATTGTTCAACACCGCCGGCGTTAACACCTTCGGCCCCGCCGAAGCCTCCACCTATGAGGACTTTGACTGGGTGATGGGTGTTTGTCTCGGCGGCGTCGTTAACGGCATGATAACCTTTGTCCCCCGCATGATAAAGTCCGGCCGCCCCGGCTACATCGCCACCACCTCCTCTTTAGGAGGCTTTATGGGCGGTGCCACCACAGCCCCCTATTCCGCCGCTAAAGCCGCCGTCAACAATCTCATGGAAAGCTATTCCCAGGCGCTTCGGCCCTACAACATCGGCGTCTCCGTCCTCTGTCCTGGCAACATCAAATCCAATATCGCCGAGGCCGTTTATACCCGCCCCAAGAATTTAGAAAACACCGGCTACAACGTTAACGAAAAAACGATTAACTTCCTGCGCAATATCCACGCCCAGGGCATTGACCCCATCGAGCTGGCGCAGATACTTAAGAAAGCCATTGAAGACGAACAGCTTTATGTTTTACCCTTCCCCAACGCCGAGGACATGTTAAGGAACATCTTCGACCGCGTTATTGATAACTGCAGCCCGGAAGGTAAAATCCGCCAGCAGGAAAAAATGAAAAAGATGATGGAGGAAATGGCTAAAAACGCCCCCAAAGACAACCCCTACCAGAACTCTGAGGACGTTGGCTTCGCCCAGGCGCGCCAAGACCTTGGCTGGGTTAAGCCTTTCCGTATGCCCGGCGCGCCGCCTCCTCCGCCTAAGGATTAGTTAGACTATTCTCCTTCTCTCTGTTTTGGGGGAAACCGTTAGGTGATATGGCGGTTTCCCCCAACTTTTTGCCCCCCTCCAGTTTACACATCATCCCCACAACGATATAATAGATATTAAGGTATAGTCTTTACTTTCCTTACTGACAGCAATCAAGGACTACTTGCGAATGAAAATAGGCATAGATATCGGCTCGGTCACCGCTAAAGTCGTGATTTTGGACGACGCCGGTAAAATATTTGAATCTAAATACGTGCGCACCAAAGGCCAGCCCATCGAGACTGTTCTGGCTATCCTTCAGGATTTACTCGCCAAATACACGCCGTCTCAATTCAAGGCAGCCGCCGCCACCGGCACCGGTGGGCAGCTCATCGCCACTCTTTTAGGTATCCCTTTCATTAACGAGATTACCGCCCAGGCCGCCGGCACGGCCCGCTTCCATCCCGATGTTAGAACCATTCTGGAAATCGGCGGTGAGGATTCCAAGCTTATCGTCCTGGAAAAAGAACCCGGTGAAAAACTCCCCAAGGTGTCCGACTTCGCTATCAACGGTGTCTGCGCCGCCGGCACCGGCTCCTTCCTCGATCAGCAGGCATCACGCATGGGCATCCCCATCGAACAGTTCGGCGATGTCGCCCTTAAGTCGGAACATCCGCCCCGCGTAGCCGGGCGCTGCAGCGTCTTTGCCAAGAGCGACATGATTCACCTCCAGCAGGTCGGCACTCCCGTCCACGATATCGTTGCCGGGCTTTGCTTTGCCATGATACGCAACTTTAAAGGCCAGGTCATCCGCGGGCGCGACCTGTTCATGCCCGTTTCCTTCCAAGGCGGTGTCGCCGCCAACAAAGGCATCCGCCGCGCTTTGCTGGAAGTGCTGGAGCTTAAAGAAAAAGACCTCATTATTCCCGAGTATTTTGCCGTCCTCGGCGCTATCGGTGCCGCCCTTTCTGTTGAAGAAAATCTCCTCCCCGCCGATACCCTCCAGCGCCTTAAGGACTATATAGCCAAGCGTAAGCACGAATTTACCACTCTCTCCCAGCTCAAGGGCGATGATTATCCCATTGACATCTCACCTGTCAAGATTAACTCTGATAAACCCGTTGACGCCTACGTCGGTGTGGATATCGGTTCCATCAGCACCAATGTTGTCGTCATTGATAAAGCCAATCGTGTCCTGGCGCGGCGCTACCTGATGACCGCCTCCCGCCCCATCGAAGCCGTTAAGCAGGGCTTACTGGAAGTTGGCAAAGAGTTAGGGAACAAGGTCATCATTAAAGGTTCTGGTTCTACCGGTTCTGGACGTTACATGACCGGCGAGTTCTTTGGCGCTGATGTCATTCACAATGAGATTACCAGCCACGCCAAGGCCGCCTCCTTCGTCTCCCCCGATGTTGATACCATCTTTGAAATCGGCGGGCAGGACGCCAAGTACATCAGCATGCAGAACGGCACCATCGTGGATTTTGCCATGAACAAGGTCTGCGCTGCCGGCACCGGCTCCTTCCTGGAGGAGCAGGCGGAAAAACTTGGCATCAGCATTAAAGAAGAATTCGGTAAACTGGGACTTGCCGCCCAGAAGCCCCTTGACCTCGGTGAACGCTGCACCGTCTTCATGGAGAGCCAGCAGAATTACTGCAAACAGCGCGGTGCCGCCAAGGAGGATTTGGTGGCGGGTCTCGCTTATTCCGTTGTTAAAAACTATTTGACCAAAGTCGTTGAAGACCGCAAGGTCGGCGACCATATTTTGTTCCAGGGCGGCACGGCCTTCAATCGCGCCGTTAAAGCTGCCTTCGAGGCTGTGGTGGGTAAAAAAATCACCGTCCCGCCCCAGCATGATATCCTCGGCGCTATTGGTGTTGCTATGCTCGCCAAGGACGAGATAGAAGCCACCGGTAAAAAGACTCGTTTTCGCGGCTTTGACCTCGCCAAACGCCAGTACGATTTGTCCTCATTTGAATGTGAAGCCTGCTCGAACCGATGCGAGATTCACAAGGTCGTCTTCGAGGGTGAAAAGCCCCTGTTCTATGGTTCCCGCTGTGGTAAGTGGGACAGCACCGAAAAGAAGAAACAGCGCGAATCTTCTAAAATACCCCGCCTCTTTGAAGAGCGTTCCGACGCTTTACTTAATACTTACTCTAAAGATAAACCGGATAAGCCCAACGGCAAGTCTGTGGGTATCCCCCGCGTCCTCTTTTTCCACGAGCTTTACCCCCTCTGGAAGGGCTTCTTCACCGAGCTCGGCTTCCAGGTTTTGCTTTCCGACCCCACCAATCGCCACATCATCCGCCAGGGCGTCGAGAACATCGTCGAGGAGCCCTGCCTCCCCATCAAGCTGGCGCACGGCCATGTGCTGAACCTGCTGGAGAAGAAGCCGGATTTCATCTTCATGCCCGTCCAGTGCACCATGGAAAAACTCACCGGCGATTTTAAAAAGTCCTGGAACTGCCCCCTCACCCAGTCCCTCCCCTATCTTGTCCGCAGCTCCACCCATATAAAAGAAGCGCTGGAGCAAAAGAAGAACGCTCCGGTGATGATACAAACTGTCTTCCACCCCGACCGCGGCCGTAAGGGCTTAAGGAAGAAGCTCCGCAAAACCGCCCGTCTTATGGGCATCACCTCCGCCGTTTTAGTTGATAAAGCCATTGACGCCGGCTTAGAAGCCTTTGATAATTTCAACAAGTGGCAGCGCCAACGCGGTCAGGAAGTCCTCGCCAACCTAAAGGCTGACGAGCGCGCTATCGTCGTTGTTGGCCGCGCTTACAACACCTATGACGAAGCTATGACCCTTAACATCCCGGAAAAACTCCGTGACATGAATATTCTGGCCATCCCCCTCGACTTCCTTCCTCTGGAGTCTTTGTCCGAGGAAATCATTAAAGCCCACCCCAATATGTACTGGAAGGCCGGTCAGAAAATTTTAGGTGCCGCCCGTATGGTAGCCAGCGACCGCCGCCTCTTTGGGCTTTACGTCACCAATTTTAACTGCGGCCCCGATTCATATCTTGTCAAGTTCTTCAGTAAAGAGACGGAGGGTAAACCCTTCCTGACTATCGAGATAGATGAGCACTCCGCCGACGCCGGCATCATCACCCGGTGCGAGGCGTTTATTGACACCATCCGCAACGCCAGCACCCAGGGCATTAGTAAACCCATCCACCATGTCAGTATTTCTTCCGGCTCCGGCAATCACCGCACCGTCTATATCCCCTATATGATTGACCACGGCTACGTCCTTGCCGCTGCTATGCGCCACGGTGGCGTTAATGCCCAACCCCTCCCCGAATCCGACGCCATGACGCTGGAAATCGGTCGCCGGTACACCACCGGCAAGGAGTGCTACCCCTCCATCATCACCACCGGCGACATCGTTAAGAAGACCATGGCGCCGGACTTTGACCCCGCCAAATCCGCCTTCTTTATGCCCGCCGCTTCGGGCCCCTGCCGCTTTGGGCAGTACAACCGCCTCCACCGCCTGGTGCTGGACGAGCTGGGCCTGCAGGACGTGCCTGTCCTCGTTTTTGACCAGACTGGCGGCTACCATAAGGACATGGTGGCGATGGGTACGAACTTCCAACTCAACGCCTGGAAGGGCTTTATCGTTTTAGACTCCCTCCAGAAGATGCTTTTGGAGCGCCGCCCCTACGAGGTCAATCCGGGCGAGATGGACATCGTCTATACCGAATGGCGCGATAAGCTCATCGCCAACGTTGGCCAGCCCGTCCCCGTTCTGGAGAAGCTCTCCAAAAATGCCCGCGACGCTTTTGAGGCGGTGAAGATTGACACCTCCACCCGCAAGCCCCGCATCGGCATTGTGGGCGAGATTTTCGTCCGCTCCAACTACTTCGCCAACGATAACCTCATCCAGAAGCTGGAGGCTTTAGGCGCCCAGTGCGGCGTCCCCCCAATCGAGGAGTGGTTCGA
>JAQTMM010000038.1 GCA_028714335.1 Dehalococcoidales bacterium | reverse complement strand
CGTAATCCTTGCGGAAAACCTCGGCGTCTTTTTCGTCCATCTGCGCCAGTTCCATCTCCAGCTTGCCGCAAAGCGCCGCCACCCGGCACCCTGGCCCCCCGAATTGCCGGTTGTACTCTTCTTCCAGTTTTGCCGTGTCTTTAAGCTGCTCCTCCCCGATGTTTACCACAATCAACAGCGGCTTGGCTGTGAGGAACTGGTAATTGCTGATATATTTCTGCGCGTTCGCGTCGTATTGCTGCGCTCGTATCGGTACATCTTTTTCCATCTCCGCCTTCATCTTGAGCAGTGTGTCTTTTTCCAGCTGCAGCGGCGGGCGCTCGCCGGGCTTGGCGGCTTTCATCGTCCCCTCCAGCCGTTCCAGCCTCCGCTCCATGATAGCCAGGTCGCTGAAGATGATTTCCAGGTTGAGTGCGTCGATGTCGCGCTTGATGTCGATGTTGCCGTTAGGGTGGGGGATGCTTTCGTCTTTAAAAGCGCGTACTACTCCGATGAGCGTGTCCACCGTGCTTAGCTGGTTAAGCAGCTGCCCCCCGATGCCTTTATCGCTCGCCAGTGATTTTACAGAAGCCGCGACATCGTAATACTTTACTTCCGGATATACAGTTTTAGCCGGATGGAATATCTCATTGAGCAGCTTGAGGCGCGGTTCCGGCACGTGCGCCACCCCGATGTGCGCCGGCATGCTGGCGGTGGAGTGGGTGCTGGTGTCCGCTTTGCCTCCCGTCAGCGCGTTGAATACCGTAGTCTTGCCGCTCAAGCCTAAACCGATAATGCCTATGTTAAGACTCATATACCGATTATTCTTTACCTGCCCGGCTTTGTCAAATAATAAGCTTACTCCTTATCCCATCTACGTCATCCACTATGCTATAATGGCATAGCACATAAAGCAGGAGGTTCCCTTGCTGCACATCCTTATCGGCGAAGACGATTTTTCCGCCCGCCAGGCGCTGGAAGCCATCAAGAAAGCCGCCGGTGACCCCGCCGACATGATGCCCAACACCACTGTCCTCGAAGGCGCTAAGGTCACCCCCGAACAACTCCACGCCGCCTGTGAGACTATGCCATTCCTCGCCGATAAGCGCCTCGTCATCGTTGAAGGCTTGCTGGAACGCTTTGAGCCCAAGAGGAAAAGCGGCAAGAGCGCTGGTAAAAAAACATCCCGAACTGCCGCTCTGGTCGACGACCCCCAACCCCTGGCCGACGCTATAAAAAGCCTCCCGGAATTCACCGAGTTAATTATCATTGGTGGCGGCGTTAAGTCCACCAACCCTCTCCTCCACGCCATCGGCGCCGGAGCTAAAGTCAACTCCTTCCCTCTGCTTAAAAAACGCGAGCAGCTGGTCCAGTGGATTGAAAAGAGAGTCGCCGCCCAGAGCAAAGCCGGCATCTCTAAAAAAGCCGCCGACCTTATGGCGCGCCTCGTCGGCAGTGACCTCTGGACGATGGCTAACGAGGTTGATAAGCTGGTGCTCTATACCGGCGGCAAAGCTATTGAAGAGTCCGACGTTAAAACGATTGTCAGTAACGTTCAGGAGGCTGGTGTCTTTGATATGGTGGACGCCATTATTGAGTCCCGCGTCGTTGTCGCCCAGCAGTTATTGCAGCGGCTTTTCCAGCAGGGCATGTCCCCGGCGCAGGTGCTGGTGATGCTTTCGCGTCAGGCAAGGATTATCTATCTGGTTAAGGCGATGCGTTCTGGCAATCGCCCGCGCACCGAGATTATGTCCCACCTTGGCTTAACCTCTGATTTTGTTATTAATAAAGCCTGGGCGCAGGCGGACAAGTACTCGCCGTCGCGCATCAGGGACGTTTATCATAAATTGCTGGAAGCGGATATCGCCATTAAAACCGGCAAATACGGTAGTCCAGAACTCGCTTTAGATGTGCTGTTGGCGGAGATGGGCTTAATCCAGAAAGTCTCGACCTAACAAGGAGGCAATCATGGCATCGTTACCTAATGACAAGTATATAAAAGTCGGCACTGTCAATACACGCTACTGCCAGGCTGGCAATCAGGGTTCTAAAGTTATTTTAATTCACGGCTTCCCCGCTTCGCTTGATATCTGGCAGAAAAATTTCATGGCTCTGTCACAGCGCCACCAGGTTTATGCTTTAGACTGGTTGGGCTCCGGCCGCACCGATAAACTCCCGCTGGTGACCGACCTAAATGCGCTGACCGAGTTTATCTCCGACTTTATGAAAGCTCTAAACATTGATAAAGCCAGTCTGATTGGCAGCTCGATGGGTGGTGGATTGGCTCTGCAAATGGCAATAACGCATCCGCAAAAAGTAGGAAAGCTGATTCTGCTGGATAATGCCGGCATGGGGCCGCAGGTAACCTCGTTTTATCACCTCGTTTCCATACCGTGGCTCGGCAGGCTGTTGTTGAGTAACTCCACCCCCCAAAACACCAGAATCATCTTCGAATCCGTCATCTACGACCACTCCCTGATAACCTCGGACTTAATTAACCTGACCTGCGAGTTAGGTCGGCTGCCCGGCGCTTTAGACGCCACGTTGTCCATCGCTCATGCCGGCGCCAGCATTATGGGCCAGCGCGCTAAGTACTGGAAGCCTGTCCGCAAAGCGTTAGGAGATATTAAAGTGCCCACCCTCATCGTCTGGGGTAAACAGGACAAGATTGTCCCCGTTAAACACGCCAAAATTGCCGCCCGAATCCCCGGCTCCAAAGTACATATTTTTGATAAATGCGGCCACATACCCATGTTTGAACGCCCTGAAGAATTTAATAAGATAACCCTCGACTTTTTAGCGGAGTAGGTTTTGTTTAAATGACGAAACAGACTGATAACGTCGTCGCGGTAGATATCGGCGGTACCAAAATATTGACCGCCCTCTTTGATGTGGATGGTAAGATGTTGAAAAATACGTTTTGCCTCACCCTGGCTGGCGAAGGCGTTAACGCTGTCATCAACCGCCTGGTCTCCGCGGTAAAAGAAATTTCCCCGCCCCATATCTCCGCCGTTAGTATCGCCTGCGCTGGCGGCATTGATACCGCCCGGGGCGTTGTCGTTACCCCTTCTCCCCACCTCCCCGGCTGGGAAAATCTGCCGTTGGCGGAAATCATTACAGAGAAAACCGGTGTTGCCACTTATGTTCTTAACGATGCTTCTGCCGCCGCCCTGGGGGAACAGCGCTATGGCGTCGGCACGGGCGTTAAAAACCTCGTTCTCCTGACCGTTGGCACCGGTATCGGCGGCGGTATTATCATTGATGGTAAACTATATCTTGGCGCCCGTGGTGGCGCCGCCGAACTGGGCCACATGACTATTGAAGCCACCGGACGGGAATGCGGCTGCGGCAACACTGGCTGCTTTGAGTTATATGCCTCTGGCACCGCTCTGGTTAACCATGTGCTTGAGCAGATACGCGGCGGTAAAAAATCATCCCTCGTTGACATGGCAGGCGGCAAACTGGATAAAATAACGGCGGAAATGATTGATGATGCCGCCCGCCGCGATGATAAGCTGGCGCAGAGTGCCATTGCCAGGCTGGCGTATTACCTCGGTGTCGGCATCGTGAATATCGTAAACATCTTTAATCCTGAAATGGTGGTCATCGGCGGTGGCATGGCGGCCCTGGGTGAAGTATTGATTGCCCCGGGGCGTATAATGGTAGAGAAAAGGGCTTTTTCCATCAACGCGCAGTCGGTTCGCATTGTTATCGGTTCGCTCGGCAACGAAGCCGGAGTTTACGGCGCCGCGGCTTACGCTTTAGAAAAAGGGAGGGCAAAATGAAAATTCGCAAGGTAGTTATCACTGCTGCCGGTTACGGCACGCGCTTTCTCCCCGTCACCCGCTCCCAACCCAAGGAAATGCTTCCCCTCCTCGATAAGCCCTTGATTCATTACTCCGTTGAGGAGGCGATTAAGTCCGGCATCAACCAGATTGTACTCGTCACCTCCGCCAGTAAACGCTCCATCGAGGATTATTTTAAGCGTTCTCCCGGTCTTGAAAGCTTTCTTAAAGATAAAGGCGAAACCGAACTTTTAAAAAGCATGGACGAGATTACCCGTATGGCGGATTACTGCTATGTCCTCCAGAAAGAACCCAAGGGCCTCGGCGACGCTGTATTAACGGTTAAGGTCGTCGTCGGCAACGAACCTTTCGCTTTAATGCTCCCCGACGATATTATTGACGGCCCAGTTCCCGGCCTCAAGCAGATGCTGAATGTCTATGAAAAATACAATACCAGCGTTATCGCCGTCCAGAAAGTCAAACCGGAGGATACCGGCAAATACGGCATCATCCGTGGGGAAGAAGTGTCCCCCGGCGTTTACCGGATACTGGAAATGGTGGAAAAACCCGAACCCTCCAAAGCCCCCTCCCGCCTCGCTATCGTGGGGCGCTATATCCTTACCCCCCGCATCTTTGAAATACTTAAAGAAACCCCGCCCGGCAAAAACGATGAGATTCAACTCACCGACGCTCTGCATGCCTTGCTCCAGCAGGAAAAACTCTACGCCGTCGAGCTTAAGGGCACCCGCTACGACGCCGGCACGCCTTTGGGGTGGCTCCAGGCTAACGTTGACCTCGCCCTCAAGAGCAAAGAAATCGGCAAAGAGTTTAAAAAATACCTCAAAGAACTAACCTAGTCTCTCCCTTTTATAAAGGCTCGCCCTGAGCTTGCCGAAGGGGAGACTAAGAGGGTTTTTATAAAATCTCAAAAACCATACCGGCGAAAGCCGGTATCCAGTTTCCCTTATCAGTCTCCCTCCTTCATAAGAGCCTGTCGAAGAAAGGAATTAAGGGAGAATTTATAAAAATGTCATTCCAGCGTAGGCTGGAATCCATTTAGGATTCTAAATATTATTACTACTATCAAGTTCAATCTCCACCGGACAATATCCGTTTTCCTCTCCCCTTGCGGGAGAGGAATAAGTGCCTGCCCCGTACTTGATACGGGGTGAAGGGTTTTCCTTCCTTCCCAACTACAAACTACTAATTAACAGCTACCTCATTGACACGCCCCGCCCCTCCCTCTTACAATCTATACATAACTATTGCCGAATCTGGAGTTTTATATGAACAGCGATGAATTGCGTTCCTCGTTTTTGAAATTTTATGAAGATAAAGGGCATAAGGTTGTCTCCAGCTCTTCACTAGTCCCCAAAGACGACCCAACGTTATTATTGACCAGCGCCGGCATGGTGCAGATGAAGCCCTACTTTCTTGGTGAGGCAACCCCTCCCTCCAAACGCCTCACTTCCTGCCAGAAATGCTTCCGCACCACAGACATCGAGTCTGTCGGCGATAACTCCCACTGCACCTTTTTTGAGATGCTCGGCAACTTCTCCGTCGGCGATTATTTTAAAAAGGACACCATTACCTGGGCGTATGAGTATGTTACCAAAATCCTTAAAATCCCACCGGAACGCCTTTGGGTAACGATTTACCTTGATGATGATGAAGCCTTTGGCCACTGGCGCGCTTTAGGTATGCCGGAGAAAAAAATCCACCGCTTTGGCGAGGAAGAAAATTTCTGGGGCCCGGTCGGCAATTCAGGGCCCTGCGGGCCGGATAACGAAATATTTTATGACCTCGGAGAAGAAAAAGGGTGCGGCAAGCCCGATTGTAAACCTAATGACGGCTGCGGGCGCTTTTTGGAAATCAGCACGCTGGTCTTCATGCAGTATAACCAGGACGCCAGCGGTAAGCGTACGCCCCTCCCCAGCCCCAGCGTTGATACTGGCATGGGTCTGGATAGAACTTTAACTGTTATTAGTGGCAAACAAAATGTCTATGAGACCGACCTTTTTGCTGACCTGCTGAACAAGGTCGCCGAGCTTTCCGGGAAAAAATACGGCGTTAATCCTGATGATACTACCGCTATCCGCATCGTCGCCGAGCACGGCCGCGCTTTAGCTTTTCTCATTGCCGACGGCGTACTGCCGGATAATGAAGGGCGGGGCTATGTCCTCCGCCGGCTCTTGAGACGGGCGGCTCTCTTCGGTCGCCGCCTCGGCCTTGATAAACCGTTTTTAGCTGAAATTGTTAAGGTTACCATCAAGAACTTGAACCACGTTTACCCGGAGCTAAAAGCCCGGCAGGACTTTATTGTAAAACTGGTAACGCAGGAAGAAACACGCTTTGAGGAGACCTTAAGCACCGGATTGGAAATTATAGAAAACCTGCTTTCGGCAAAGTCTGGTAAATCTAAGCAAATCTCCGGTGCCGACGCCTTTAAACTTTCCGATACCTACGGCTTCCCTATTGAGCTGACTAAAGAAATCGTCTCCCGCTCTGGCTTTAGTGTGGACATGGACGGCTTTGAACAAGAGATGGATAAACAGCGCCAGCGTGCCCGCACCTCCCATAAATTCACCCCCGGGGCGCAAACAGCTGGAGCAGCCAAACTTGATGTCAAAGCTACCGCTTTCGTCGGCTACACCTGCCTCGACGAAAAAGCCAAAATTTTAAAAATCCTCGTTGACGGCAAAGAGGTTAACGAAGTTAAAGCCGGTCAGTCCGCCGCCATCGCTTTAGACACCACCCCGTTTTATGGTGAAATGGGCGGTCAGGTAGGGGATACCGGAGAAATCGTTGGTAAATCCGGCAAGTTCACTGTTACCGGCGCTGTGCATCCCACCCCGGAAGTAACTTTACATAATGGTAAGCTCGCCGAAGGTAAACTCTCTGTCGGTGATGCAGTCCAGGCGGTAGTGAACATGGAGCGCCGCCGTGATATCCAGCGTAATCATACTGCCACCCACCTCCTCCAGGCAGCTTTACGTGAAGTCCTCGGCGGCCATATTCAGCAGCGCGGCTCGCTGGTTGCCCCGGAACACTTGCGCTTTGATTTTTCCCACCTCGCCGCCATGACCCCGGACGAGGTTAAAAAGGTTCAGCAAATCGTTAACGATAAAATACGTCAGAACCTGCTGGTTGCTGACGAGCAGACCGATTATAAAAAAGCCATTGCCTCCGGCGCCACTGCTTTGTTCGACGAAAAGTACGGCGACGTTGTCCGCGTCCTGCGCATCGGCGACCCTGTCGTTAGCATGGAGCTTTGCGGTGGCACTCACGCCGCATCCACCGGCGAGATTGGCTATTTCCACATCCTTTCGGAAAGCAGCATCGGCGCCGGTATCCGCCGCATTGAGGCGGTGACGGGTAGGGGTGCGGAGGCTTTAGTTGATAAACGTCTTTCGACGCTCGATGAAATTTCCCAGTCCGTTGAAGCCTCGCCGGAAAACGTTAAAGAAAAATTCACAGCCATTCTTAACGAGCTTGAAGATGCCCGCAAACGTGCCCTCGCTTTAGAAAAAGAGGTCGCTAAAAACCAGGCTGCCTCGCTCTTGGAAAAAGCCGAGACTGTCAAAGGCGTTAAACTCATTACCGCGCGCCTCGCCTCGGAAAGTCAGACTGTCCTGCGTGAGACCGCCGATTTCTTAAGGGATAAATTGGGCAGCGGTATCGTTGTTCTCGGCGCGGTCAGCGCCGGGAGGCCCGTCTTTATCGCCACGGTCACTCAAGACCTTGTGGACAAGGGCTACAACGCCGGCGATATCGTTAAAAAGGTTTCCACCGTGGCTGGTGGTGGTGGCGGCGGCAAAGCCAACTTCGCCCAGGCCGGCGGCAAAGACATTAATAAGCTGGATGAAGCCCTGAATCTCGTTAAAAGCCTCATCTAGTATTAACAAATTTCCTCTTCCCTTGCGGGAGAGGATTAAGTGCCAGCCCCGTACTTGATACGGGGTGAGGGGTATTTAAGAAAACCTGTAATATCCAATCTGGAGGTTGCCATTTCACGCATTTTAGCCCTCGATGTCGGTGATGCCCGCATTGGTGTCGCCGTTAGCGACCCCCTCAACATCATCGCCACCCCCCTGACGATTATCAACCGCCGGAACCTTGACGATGATATCAAGACGATTAACGATATCGTAGCCAAATACGACGCCGGACGCATTATTGTCGGCTTGCCTTTTTCCATGGACGGCACCCTCGGCTACCAGGCCGATAAAGTCCGCGACTTCGTGGACGCTTTAACCCCCCACTCCTCCGTCCCCATCGAGTACCGTGACGAACGCCTTTCTACCGTTAGTGCTAAACACGCCCTGCAGGAAACCCGTAAAATCGACCGCACCACCCGCTTCGACGCCGCAGCCGCCGCCCTCATCCTGCAAACCTACCTTGAAGAATCCCTCCCCCCGCAAGACCTCCCCCCGGAAGAACCCAACGCCGAATAATTTCCTTACCTGCCCGCCCTTCCCTATGACCCAGCTTTATTGACAAGCATTTTCACTGGAAGTATTATAAATTTGGAGGTCTGTCTACTACCAGAAAACTAAATGGCTGTAAAAAGAGATTATTACGAAGTCCTCGGTCTGCCCCGCGATGCCTCAACGGAGGACATTAAAAAAGCTTTTCGCAAGTTGGCAATGCAGCATCACCCGGACCGCAATCATGATGCCGGCGCCTCGGAAAGATTCAAAGAAGTCAACGAAGCCTACGAAGTCCTCTCCAACGAAGACAAGCGCGCCGCCTATGACCGCTATGGCCACGCCGGTGCCGATAATGTCTTCGGGCGCGGCTTCGAGGGCTATGACATGGGCGGCTTTGGCGATATCTTTGAGGCGTTTTTCGGCGGCGGCACTACCACCCGCACTCGCCGCCAGACGGCCCGGCGCGGCAATGACCTTAAGTACAACATCTCCATCACCTTTGAGGAAGCTGCCCTCGGCTGTGAAAAAGAAGTGGAAATCACCCGCACCGAACTTTGTCCCACCTGTCGCGGCACGCGCTCTAAGCCCGGCGTTCAGCCCGTCCGCTGTAATTCCTGCGGTGGTACTGGGCAGATTCGCCATGTCCAGCGCAGCCTCTTCGGCCAGTTCGTGAATACCGCCATCTGTTCCGACTGCCAGGGCGAGGGCACGGTTATTAAAGAACACTGCCCTGATTGTCGCGGTACCGGCTACCAGAAGCACAAGCGGCGTATTTCGGTCACAGTTCCTGCCGGTATCAATAACACCAACGGCATCCGTCTCACCGGCGAAGGCGAAGCTGGCTATCGCGGTGGCCCGGCAGGTAACTTATTTGTCATGGTTAACGTCAAAGCTCATGAATACTTTAGGCGTGAGGATGATGACGTTGTTTACGAACTGCCGGTTAACTTTGCCCAGGCAGCCCTCGGCGACGAAGTCGAAGTGCCTACACTCTACGGCAAGTGTAAAATGAAGATTCCCTCCGGCAGTCAGAACGGCAAGGTCTTTAAACTTAAGGATAAAGGCATTGCCCATCTGCACAGCGGTGGCCGCGGCGACCAGTTGGTCGTTCTGAATGTAATGACGCCGGATTCGTTGAGTAAAGAGCAGCGTCACCTCTTTGAGGAATTATCGAAGAGTCTCGGCAACATCAAGCGTAAAGACGTAGATTACTAGGTATTGGTTTCTTCCGTCCGCGTCTGGTGCCGGAAGAGTGAAAACAGCCGCCACCTTCTCCCCACCAGCTCATGCCTCATGTTCCCGCCCATCATCGCTTTTGCCGCTTTTGCTGGTTTGGTGTTCTTGTATAGCACCTCGTAAATTTTCTCCGTAATCGGCATCTCTAGCCCCAGCTCTTGTGCTAGTGTGTACGCCGCTTTGGTGGTGTTCACGCCCTCCGCCACCTGGTGCATGCTGCGCAGGATTTCCGTTAGCGGGCGTCCCTTGGTCAGTTCCACCCCCACGTAATGGTTGCGGCTTAAAGGACTCGCGCACGTTGTTATAACGTCCCCCAGCCCTGCCAGCCCGGAAAAGGTCAATGGATTAGCCCCCAGCGCCATTCCCAGTGCTGTAATCTCGGTTAGGCCACGGGTCATAAAGGCCGCCTTGGCGTTATCGCCGTAGCCCAGTCCGTCGGCGATGCCCGCCCCCAGCGCCAGTATGTTTTTTAACGCCCCGCCCAACTCCACCCCGATGATGTCTGTATTGGTGAAAACGCAGAACATGTCGGTGGTCAGTATCCTCTGCGCCCTGCGCGATATGGCTTTGTCTTCCGCCGCCACCACCGATGCCGCCGGGTGGTTTTCCATGATTTCCTTGGCCAGCTGCGGCCCGGAAAGCGCGCAGATATTTATACGGTACTGCGGCTTGATTTCCTCGGCGATGACTTCCGACATCCTTTTATTGCTGTTGACTTCCAGCCCCTTGGATGCGCTGATGATGAGGGTGTTTTTGGTGAGGTATTTTGCCACGCGGGCAATGTTTTCCCGCATTGATATTGATGGTACGGCCATAATGACGGCGTCAATGTCTTTAGCTACCTCTTCCATCTTGTGGGAGATGGTAATTTCTTTAGGTATCTTGATGCCGGCAAAGCGGTCGGTGCCTTTGCTCTTCAACTGGTTCGCTTCCTGCAGCGTCCTCGCCCAGAGCCTTACATCGCTGCCGTTTTTCCACAGCAGCATTGCCAGCGTAATGCCCCAGCTGGTGGTGCCGATGACCGCAACTTTTTGCATTTTTTTGTTAAGCCGTTTCTAGTGGGATTATTTTAAAGAACTACTTGTGTGTGCGAGTGGAAGCTTTTACGTGAACGGTGACGGGAATTTTGGTAGCTATTTTATTCGGCTTTCTTGCCGATTTTTTATCTTTTTCTCCTATTTTACGCTCCGTGCCGTTATATAGCCGCGTGATATTGTCGCGGTGCATTGCCCAGACGAATACCACTCCGATTAGTACGTAGATGCTGTATTCAATCGGCATCGGGCCGGAACGCAGGAAATCTATCTTTAAAATATAAAAAGCCGTTAGCAGGAAGAACGCCGCAACGGCTCCAACGAGTGAACCCATGGACATATACTTGGTCCTTATCCCTATAGCGAAGATAAGCACACCCCCCAGCACCGCCGCCGGCCAGTATAACGCCGCCAGTGCGCCCATGAATGTAGCCACTCCCCGCCCCCCTCGGAATTTTAAAAATATCGACCAGTTATGCCCCGCGATTGCCGCCAGGCCTGCCAGCAGTTTAGCGCTTTCATTCATCGTAAACACGGCAAAGGGATCATTTTTGCCCCAGAAAATGGCGGTCGCAATACCTACCGCCAATGCACCCTTGGCAATATCCAGAAGGAGTGAAATAATCGCGGCTTTACGCCCCGCCGCCCGCATCACATTAGTCATCCCCGTCTTACCGCTGCCAACTTTTCTAACGTCTCTCTTGGCTATCCATCGGCCTATCAGCACCCCGCAGGGTATCGAGCCGCATAAATACGCAATTATTGCGACGGATATATACATCAACGCAATCATGAATTACCCCTTGTTTTAAAATTTAACCGTATCGGTGTGCCTTCAAAGCCGAAAGCCTGTCGTATCTGGTTTTCCAAAAAACGCCGGTAGGAAAAATGTACCAGTTTGGCGTCGTTGGTAAAAAACACGAAGGTTGGCGGATTAGCCTCGGCCTGTGTGGCGTAATATATTTTTAGCTGTTTGCCTTGACTGCTGGGACGGTTATGCGCTGCCGTCGCTTGCTGGATTACGTTGTTCACGGCGGACGTAGGTAGTCTTTTTTGCCTTTCCCGGTAGACCTGTATTACTTGGGGCATGATTTTATCCACCCCCTGGCCGGTTTTTGCCGAAGTATATAATATTGGCGCATAAGAAGCAAATTTAAACGACCCTTTGGCGGCTTTATTCCAGGTCGTTATATTTTTTTCTTCAATCAAGTCCCATTTATTGACGATTAATATAATGCCCTTGGTGGCTTCTTGTATATACCCTGCGATGTGTGTATCCTGTGCCGTTACCATCTCGGTGGCGTCCAGGACGAGCAGCGTTACATCTGCCCGGTCAATAGCGCGGAAGGTGCGGACGATGCTGTATTTCTCCACTCCCCCCTTTATTTTGCCCCGCCGCCGGATTCCGGCTGTATCAATAAGTAACATATTCTGACCCTGGAAGTCAAACGCCGTATCTACCGCGTCCCGCGTTGTCCCCGGCTCGTTGTCCACAATTGCGCGCTCTGTCCCTACTAATGCGTTTAATAAAGCCGATTTCCCGACATTTGGCCTCCCCACGATGGCTATTTTGATGCTTTCTGCCTCTATTTTAGTGGCTTCCTGTCTCGGTAGCAGCTCCACTATTTTGTCCAAAAGTTCTGCCACCCCACGTCCGTGATGCGCGCTGATGGGATAGGGTTCGCCCAGCCCCAGCGAATAAAACTCCGGCGCCTGCATTTCGCGCTTGGGATTATCGGCTTTGTTCACCGCCAGTAACACTGGCTTCCCGGAACGGCGCAGCAAATCGGCTATTTCTTCATCAGTAGGAATTACCCCGTCAACTGCGTCTGCCACTGCCACGATGACACTGGCTTCTTTTATGGCTGTTTCTATCTGCGCCTTAATACCCCGGTTTACCGTCGTGTTAGGCTCTATTTCCAGCCCGCCGGTGTCCACCAGCGTAAACTCCACCCCGCCCCAGTTCACGTCCGCCATATTACGGTCGCGGGTAGTGCCGGGCAAGTCTTCGGTAATCGCCACCGGTCTTTTCACTATTCGGTTCAAAAGTGTGGATTTCCCCGTGTTGGGTCTTCCCACAATCGCTACAATGGGTTTAATCATATTTTTCTCACAGGGGATTTTGGCGGATATGTCTAGTATATCACCTTAGGTCCGGCAGCAATATTTCCGAACCCCCGAGTATATCAACTAACACGGCTTTTTGTGCGTGCAGCCGGTTTTCCGCCTGGTCGAATACCACCGACTGCGGGCTGTAGATGATGTTTTCCGCCACCTCTTCGCCATGGTGGGCGGGTAGGGGATGCATTAATATTGCGTCCGGCTTGGCTAAACCCATTAGCTGGCTGTTGATTTGATAACCGGCGAATGCCTTGAGGCGCTGCTGTTTTTCGGCTTCCTGCCCCATGCTTATCCACACGTCAGTGTAGATGACATCGGCGTTGGCCGCCGCCTGCTTTGGGTCTTCGGTGCATAAAACGGTGGACTGGCTGTCGGCGGCGTATTGCTGCGCCGTCTTTAGTATCGTTTCGTCCACCCGGTAATTTTTTGGTGAAGCTATGCGGAAGTCCACCCCGCATAAAGCCGCCGCCAGCATTAGGCTGTGAGCGGTATTGTTCCCGTCCCCGATGTACGCTAGAGTCAGCTCTTCCAGAGTTTCCTTGTGTTCGTATATCGTCAGCATATCCGCCAGCGCCTGGCAGGGATGCTCTACGTTGGAAAGCGCGTTAATCACCGGGATGTCGGCGTTGTTCGCCAGTATCTCCAGGCTTTCGTGCGATGTCGTCCGCAGCGCGATGACGTCCACCATGCGGCTTAATACGCGGGCAACGTCCGGCACGGATTCGCGTTTGCCCAGCTTTACCTCGTCCGGCGATAAATAGATGCACTCCCCGCCCAGTTGCCGCATCCCCGCTTCAAAACTCACCCTGGTCCTTAATGACGGCAGCTCGAAGAGCAGTGCCAGTATCTTTTGGCTTAATCTGGTGTTCCAGCCCTCGGCTTTCATCGCCGCGGCGTTGGTTATCAATGTTTTAATTCTTTCGCTGTTCAGGTCGGATATCGAAAGAAAATCTTTGCTTTTCAAGATAGCCCTCCAGTACGCAACTAGTATAGCACGAAACAAATATAGTACAACAGTACCATCCCTTCCCGTCTCTCCCTTTCCCTCAACCCGTCATTCCCGACCTGATCGGGAATCCATTCCCCTTTCCCTGTCTCTCCCTTTAGTAAAGGCTCGCCCTGAGCTTGCCGAAGGGGAGATAAAGAGGGTTTTTACTCATAATTTGACACCCCCATGCGGATTTTCTTAATATTCAGTAGTCGGGAGGTGTCTATGTCCAAGAGCGAAAAATATACCGTTTCCGGCGCGGAAGTGCTGGAAAAAGTCAAACAGCTTATCCACGAGGGCAACATCCGCCGCGTGCGCCTTATCCACGATAAAAAAACCGTTATTGAGATTCCGCTGACCATCGGCGCGCCGGTAGCCGTCGTTACCATTATGGCCGCCCCCCTCCTTGCCGCTGTGGGTGCTTTTGCCGCTTTAGTCACCGAGTGCACGATAGAAGTTGAAAAAGTGGAGGAAAAATAACATTTTTCTGACATCCCGATGAAAATCGGGATTTACTCCCTTTTTCACGTTTCCTCTCCCCTTGCGGGAGAGGATTAAGAGCCTGCCCCGTACTTGATACGGGGTGAGGGGGATATTGAGGAGTAATCATGCTTGAAATCATCATCGTCCGCCATGGCGAGACCGCCTTTAACGCCGCCGAAACCTTTAGGGGTAGGGCGGATGTCCCATTGAATGAAACCGGGCTCAAACAGGCGGCGCTTGTGGGAGAATATCTAGCCAACGAGAAGGTTGACGTCGTTTACTCCAGTCCCCTCCAGCGCGCCCTGCAGACCGCCGACGCTATAGCCGCCCCCCACAACCTCAAGGTCAGCATCACCGAGAATCTCAACGACATTGATTGCGGTGAGTGGGAGGGCAAGACTTTAGCCGAGGTTAAGGAAAAATACGAAGAAGTATACCAGGATTGGGTGGACACGCCGGAGCAGGTTAAACTTCCCGGCGGCGATAGCCTTGAAGACGTCAGGAATCGTGCCTGGCCCTTCGTTAAAGACGCCGTTACCCGCGCCCGCAGCGGCCGTATCGTTATGGTCTCCCATCGCGCCGTGAACAAGGTGCTTGTCTGCGCCTTGCTGGGGCTGGATAATTCCTACTTCTGGAACTTCAAGCTAGACACTGCGTCTTTGTGCCGCTTCGCCTTCGATGGCAACCGCACCGTCCTGACCCAACTCAACGACACCTCATACCTCAAGCCCCTCAATTTGGGCGAAAAACGGGATTTCTGATATTACATTCTCACTTGTCATTGCGAGTCCTTTAACAGAAGGACGTGGCAATCTCTATGATGAATATCAAAAATTGTCATTCTGAATGTGATGAAGAATCCGTTCTCTCTTTGTCATTCCAGCGAAGGCTGGAATCCACTTAATGCCTCGCTAATTTTTGGGTATTGACGTCCCTCCTTCGTAAGAGCTTGTCCTGAGCG
>JAQTMM010000037.1 GCA_028714335.1 Dehalococcoidales bacterium | reverse complement strand
CGCCGGTGATAATGACCTTGCTTTTCCATATCTCCGTGCCCTGGTGCCGGTCGACGCCGGCGGAGGTTGCCTGGAACCACTTTAGTTTGGGGGCGCGGGACGTGATGTTCTTCGGCGGGATAAACCCGAAGATAATTTCGCTGTCTGCCAGCAGGACGTCCAGTTTCTTATTATTTGAGTTGTCACCCCTCTCTTCGGCGGTGACCAGCTCCGAGGCGTCGGTGACTTTTATGTTTGGACTGACTGCCCGTATGCGCTTTAGGATTTCCGCGTCGGCATACGGCAGGTCTTTATCGAATGACGGTGCAATTACCAGAACGTTGATTGTTTTCATAGTACACTTCTATTGTACTATGGCCCGAAGTAATATTGAACCCCAGCTTCGGTCCACGGCGGGAAGATATAGCCCGGCCAGCGCGTTTCCAGGGTTCTTTGAGACAGCCAGTCCGGCAGTATATGCAGGTTCCACGCCCACTGCGCGTAAAGCATCGCCCCGAACACCACGAGTATCAACAGCACGGGCGCTAGAATCTTGTACGGGAATCTTGACATTATTAAACCGCAGATGATTGCCAGCGGGAAAAGCCCCGGCAGGCAGAAGCGGTTGAACAACACGAACCCCCCGCCTTCTTTCAGCCCCGCCGTCCATTCGTACATCAGGTATAAACCAAAGACGCCAATGACCCACCCGATTAGTACTAATAATAAATCCCATGGCACTTCGTCGCGCAGGCTCGACCATTTTCCGGCGGCCATCTTTTTCCTGAAGAACTTGAAGTAGAGCATCATCAAAAAGCCGGGTATCGCTATTATCATTAGCGGGAAGCCTATCCACCAGTTCCTCAATGCGCCCTGTATATTATATGTAAGTATCTGCCCCGGGATGGACGCGCCGTTCATATCCACCTGCCCTAAGTACTGGAAGGCGAAATTAATCGGGTAGGGGGAAAAAGAGTAGCCGGTTTTCAACGCCGACCCGAAGACGAAGTAATCGTAAACCAGTATCCCCGCCAGTGGCAATCCTATTCCCAGCACGACGGGTATGACCTCTTGCCTTATCTTTAAGCCCCGCCCCTGGCACAGGTCCACTATCCGGGTGATAAGCAAATGCGCGAATAAAATTATAGCTACCGGCACATTGGTGTAGCGCGCTATCACCGACCACGCAATAAACAGGAAAGCCAAAAAGAGGATAATGCCCCCCGCCCACGGTTTCAGTTCTTTTCTGGCAAGGTGGTAATAGAAATACAGCCCCCCGCCAATCACCAGCATCGCCATCGAGGAATAGGTGTCCATGTAAATACGGTTGCACATCACCATGGCGATTGGTGTGAACAGCAACAGCACCGACCCTATCATCGCCGCCTTTTCGTCCCGCCACCGTCTTAACAAGATGAAGGTGACTATCACCATCCCCAGCGCCAGTATTACGTTGCCCCACCGCGGGATGCCCATTTTATAAAAAGGCATTAGGTAAAAGATGCAGCCCGGCGCTTTTTCCAGTGCCCACTTAAAGTCGTCTATATAAAGATATTGAAGTAACACGCCGCCCTGTATCCCCGCGTCCTGGCTCTGCCGCATTAACTGGTAATAACCAATGGTAAAATCGCCGTTGGACATATTTTCTGTGCCGTAATAGTATGCCCAGTCGTCGGGATCGGGCATCTGGACGGGGGCGGTTAGTATCATCGCCATCGCGGCAATAAAGCAGATGCCTACTATCAGCCGTTGGATGGTGATGTATTTTGAAAGCACTCTAAAAAAGTCGGTAATTCTTTGCTTCATTTTTACGGATTTTTCTGTTCGCGGACTCACCTTTTAGCTATAAAATACCAGAACTCAGCCGATTCGTCAAAAAATTTGCTACACAGCCGCCGTTAAGAGTAAAATCATTAAAAACCCCAGCCTCAATGGGATAATTTGTACACATTATAAGAACAATACTAAAGGAGATATTTTCGATGGAAAAAGAGTGGTCGGCCATGACTAAAGAAGAAAAACGCGATAAGAGGATGAAGGATTATATCGAGGGCACGGACATCAAGTTTCGCGACGCTAAAGCCGAAAAGCTATATCACGAGCGCGTCAACCGCATGGTTAAAGTTGCCCGCTGTGAAAAGCCCGACCGCGTCCCCGTTTCCATCCCCGCCGGCCATTACCCCGCCTACTATGCCGGTTACAATTTTAAAACGGTGATGTATGATGCCGATAAGCTTAAAGCCTCGTGGCGCAAGTTTATGAACGATTTTTACGAGGATATGGATTCCTTCATGGGGCCCGCCTTCGTTTTCTCCGGCAGAGTCATGGACATTTGCGACTTTAAGAATTATTCCTGGCCCGGCCACGGCCTCGGCGACAACGTTAATACCCACCAGTACGTTGAAGCCCAGTACATGAAGGAAAGCGAATATGGCCAGTTTATGAAAGACCCCTCCGATTTCGCGTTTAGGGTTTTAACCCCCCGCACTATGGGCGCCGCCGAGGGGCTTAAGTACTTCCCGCCCCTCACCAGCTTTATGGCCACCCCGCTTGTCATGGTTTACCCCTTCGCCCGCAAGGAAATCCGTGAAAGCTTCCAGAAGCTGATTAACGCCGGCGAGGCGATGGAACAGTGGCAGCAGGAGCTTGCGGAATCCAGTAAGGAATCCATGGAAGCCGGTTTCCCCGCCGGGCGCGGCGGCATGGGCATTGCGCCTTTCGACGTTATCGGCGATTTTCTGCGTGGTACACAGGGCGTCGCTATTGATATGTTCCGTCGCCCCCAGCAGCTCCTGGAGTGCATTGATATGGTTTATGATATCATCGTCCCCCGCGCCATCCAGCAGATTAACGAGATTGGCGGCTGGTCAATGGGCTTCCCCCTCCACCGCGGCGACGACGCTTTTATGTCCCGCGCCCAGTTCGAGAAGTTTTACTGGCCCAGCCTTAAAAAGTACATCGACGCCCTAATTAACGAGGGCATCGAGGTCTCGCTCTTTGCCGAGGGCAAGTACAACGAGCGGCTGGACTACATCGGCGACTTCCCTAAGGGCTGGGTTTCCTGGGCTTTCGACCAGACGGATATGGCTAACGCCAAAAAAGCCATTGGTGATAAGTGCCACATCTCCGGCAATGTGCCGTCTTCGGTGATTATCACTGGCACCCCCGAGCAGGTTAAAGACAATTGTAAGCGCCTCCTTGAGACCTGCGCGCCCGGCGGTGGTTACACACTTGCCGGAGGCGCCGCCGCCACCGACGTTAAGAACCCCCGCAACCTTAAGGTCTTTATGGAAGCTGCCATCGAGTACGGCACTTATTAAGTAATAGAAATAGCAGTTTTAATAGGGGGGGCAACAGCCTCCCCTGTTTGCTTTAAGGAAGGCTTTAACGGTACAATTTTACTGCATGAAAGCTGAAATAATCTCCACCGGAACCGAGATTCTCTTGGGTAACATTGTTGACACCAACACCGCTTATCTGGCGGAACAGTTGGCGGCATTGGGTATTGACCTCTATTATACCTGCACTGTCGGCGATAACTATGAAAGGCTCTTGGGGGCTTTAAAGGCCGCCGCCGGGCGCTCCGACCTTATCCTGATGACCGGTGGTTTAGGACCCACCCAGGGCGACATCACCCGCGACGTTATAGCCGGTCTGTTTGAGGAAAAGATGGAGGTTGACCTCGCCCTCAAAACAACTCTGGAGCAGTTCTTCTCTTCCCGCTCTATCGCCATGAGTTCCAATAACCTCAAGCAGGCAATGCTGATTCCTTCCGCCCAGGCGATTCCCAACGCGCGCGGCACTGCCCCCGGCTGGTGGGCGGAAAAGAACAACAAAATCGTTATCGCTATGCCCGGTCCCCCCGGCGAGATGCAGATGATGTGGCAAAACCACGTCCTTCCGGCGCTTAAAGGGAGGACGGACGGCAGTGTTATCCTTTCGCGCACCCTTAAGACCTACGGCATGCCGGAAGGCTCGGTGGACGAACAGCTTTCACCCCTCCTGAAGTCCACCAACCCCACGATTGCCATGTACGCCAAGGCGGACGGCATCCACCTGCGCATTACCGCCAAGGCTGATACCAAAGAGGAAGCCGAAAAACTCATCGCCCCGCAGGAGCAGGCAATCCGCGACGCTATTAATAAATACATCTGGGGCGTTGATGATGACGACCTCGCGGTCATGGTGGGGAAAATGCTGACCGACCGGGGCATGACCCTGGCGGTGGTGGAAACGTTTTCGAACGGCACTTTAATACAGGTCCTGGCCCGCACGCCAAACAGCGGCAATTTCTTTAAGGGTGGCTACTACGCCGCCTCGGAAGAGGTTAAGACTTCCCTCGGTTTAGAATGGGGCTCCGGTGATATGGCTAAAACCGCCGGCGCTGTTGCCTCGCTGGTGCGGGAAAAAGTTCACGCCACCATCGGCATTGACGTTGAAGGCTATTTAGAAAAATCCGGCGAAGCCCCGATGGCTAAAATCATCATTGCCATCGCTGGCGCCAAATCTAAAATTACTCTAACGCGCAGCTTCCCCGGGCGTCTTACCTTTTTGGAACAAAGGATAGCCTACCAGGTCCTCTTTGAACTTAAGAATTTCCTCGCGGAAAGCTAGTCCTAAACCCACGCCACGTCGTACTTCGGGCTTAATCCCACCTGTACCACGCTGTAAGGCCGCTCTAATTTATTGCAGGTAATCGGCAGGTGCGGTGTGCCCTTCGGCAGCACTACGGCAGTCGGCACATCAAAGGTGTGCTTTTCCTTCTCTTCACCTATGGCAACTGTTATCTCCGCGCCCAGGTAGCTTAAGTCTTCCGTCTTGTGCCCGATGAAGACCATCACCTCGTCGTAAGCGTGGATTTGCGACCCTTTGCCCGGATACCAGTCGCCGGTCTGGTTATGCAGCCCGATGGAGAAGTTAACCGCTATGCCGGCGAGGTCTTTGCCCTCCGCCGCCACGCGCTGTACCGCATTAGCCCCGCCCAGTCCCTTTTCCACCTGGAAGGGGTGGAAGAGGTAGCTGTATTTATTGCCGTCGGTGGTGCCTTCCTTGGGTACGCCGCTCCCCGCATACGTACCGCTTAAAGCCAGGTGGAAGTGCCCGAAGGGGCGGTAGGGCTTTTCGGTGATTAACGGGCAGTGCGGCAGGTTCGCCGGGGCGGCCGCCACCAGCGGCGTGTTGAACTTGTGGACTTCATATTCCTTGCCTACGGCCAGCGACATATCTGCGCCGAGGATGCTCATGTCTTTATCGTCGTAGCCGAAGAATATCAAACACTCGTCAAAGGGGTGGATGTGCGCCCCCATATCAGGCGCCCAGTCGCCGGGCTCGTCGTAAACACCAATGACGAAGTTCAGTTCAAAACCCTGCATCTGCTCGCCGGTCATGAATGTCATTTGTTTGGCGTTGGCTCCGCCCCGCCCCTCGATATACTTCAGTGTTCTTACTAGGTCTCCATATTTGGTCTCGGCCATGGGGAAGTCCTCCTTGTTTAGGCGTTTAGGCAAATTCTATGATTTTCTGTAATATATTGCAAACACAGGAGGAGTCTTTAAATAGGGGGGAGGGTTAAATGGTTGCGCAAAGCGTAAAAAAAGAAAATACCCCCAAGCGGATTCGAACCGCTGTTGTCGGCGTGAAAGGCCGGTGTCCTAGGCCTCTAGACGATGGGGGCGCAATTTTCAGTATAGCAGAAAACGCCTGATTCTCACAATATAGCAATCGGCTCCGCGACCCCTCCGGCTTGTCTCCAATCCCAGTCAAATGTTACAATAATAATATATCCATTGTTATTCACGAGGTGACATAATATGCCCATTTACGAGTACGAGTGTGTTGACTGCGGCCACCGCTTTGAACTAAAGCAGAGCTATAACGATAAGCCGCAGGCCTCCTGCCCGCAATGCAAAAAGAAGGCCAAACGCGTTTTCCACCCCGCCCCCGTTATCTTTAAGGGCAGCGGCTTTTATGTTACCGATCATCGTAGCGCCGAATCGCCAACCAGTAAACCGGCGCCGGAATCACCTAAACCAAAATCGGAGACAAAGAAGAGTACGGATTGAAAGCGTTAATCCAACGGGTTAGTCGGGCTTCGGTCAGCGTCGCCGGCGAGGAAGTGGGGAAGATAGGGCAGGGGCTGGCGGTGCTTTTAGGAGTGGCTGACGGCGATTCGGAAAAAGACGCCGACTATCTTATCCCCAAAATTATCGGGCTCCGCATTTTCACCGACCCTGACGGCAAGTTCAACTTATCTTTAGAGGACGTTCACGGCGAGTTGTTGTTCGTCAGCCAGTTTACCTTGATGGCCGACGCGCGTAAAGGCCGCCGCCCCAGCTTTACCGACGCCGCCCCGCCCGCCCTCGCCGAAAAACTCTTTAACTACGCCGTGAACTTAGCGCGCCAGAGCGGCGCTAATGTTGCCACCGGGCGTTTCCAACAGCATATGCTCGTCGAGATTCACAACGACGGTCCCGTCACCATTATGCTCAACAGCCGCGATAAACTGGGGTAAATCACCCTCTGTCATTGCGAGCGAAGCATGGCAATCTCTTTCTTGGCTTTAGTTTAATGTTATTCCTGCTTCATACTGAGCTTGCTAAAGGGAAGGAACAGGCTGGAATCCAATTTCCTCTCCCCTTGCGGGAGAGGATAAAGGTGAGGGGTACACCACTCCTTCTTTATTTGACATCCCGCTTCCCAAAACTGTATAATTGCGACCAGGTGCAATAAAGATGAGTTGCATTACCACACTTAAAGAAAAAGGCCTAAAAATTACTCCCCAGCGTATTCTAATTGCCGATGTCCTTCACGATGGCAAAGGACAATACACCGCGGCGGAAATCATCGAACACGTTCAGTCAAAAATGCCCGGCGTTAATAAATCCACCATCTACCGCAACCTTGATATTCTCGAACAGGCCGGCTGTGTCTATAAAAGCGAACTTGACCATGAAGTCGTTTACCACCACGACGACCACGGCCATCACCACCATCTCAAATGCGTCCAGTGCGGCAAGGTCGTGGACTGCGATGAAACCTTGTTGGCGCCGCTGGAGGATTCAGTCCAGAAAAAATACAAATTCCGCGTCGATTTTAAGCACTTGGTCATTGACGGAATCTGCCAGGACTGCTTAAAATTAAAATAAACCAACTAAATAAAAGGAGAAAAGGATTATGGCTTGTTTTTTGGTACCTGCAGGAGAAGCTGTCGTCACCACCGTTGTTCAAAAGGTAATTGAGCATCAGGGCAAAAAAGGCGGCGAGGCTAAAGCGGCCGAAATGAAACTGAAATGGAGCAAGAGGCTTGGCTGGCTTAATATCATGCTCTGGGGCGGCTCTTTGCTGTTGGCTTTAGAGCACATCTGGCATGGCGAGATTATAGCGTCACCGCCGTTCCTCACCGCTATGAAAGACGCTACGGAAACGTCTATCATGCTGCACGAGATAGCAACGGTCGGCGTGGCTATGGCAGTAACCATTACTGTCATCTGGGGCATCATGGTCCTGGTCGCCGAACTTAAGTCCAGAACCGCGAAAGTTAAAGTGCAGCCGGTACGCGGAGGCGCCTAATGTGGTTGATATTAACGGCTTTGGCGGCCGTGGCGGCCACCATTGTTTGGTACGTTAAATCACCCGGCGATAAATATAAACTGGGCATCTTAAGCCTGATGCTCTGGGGAGCCACCATTATGTGGGTGGTTGACCATATCATGGCTTTCGCCTCTGAAGGCGGCGAGTTCTTCGAACTTGGCACCGACGCCACCATGCTCGGCGTGGCGGTTATCGTGCTGGCTTTAGTCGTCTGGACGCTGACCCTCGTCATCACCGACCCCAAGGGCGTCCTGAAGAAAATCTTTAATAAATAAGTTAAACAAATAGACCGCTGTTATAGATGATTTTTCGTAACAGCGGTCTTCTTTTATCTAAAATACGGCTAAATCAGTGTCGGTGCTGCCATCTCCAGGCTGATGTCTAATGAAGTGTAGGAGTGGGTTAACTGCCCGGTGGAAATAATGTCCACGCCGGTCTCGGCAACCTTGCGGACGTTCTCCAGTGTAACGTTGCCGGAGGCTTCCAGCTTCGCCCGTCCGGCCACGCTTTTCACCGCATTAGCCATGTCTTGAAGGTTCATGTTGTCCAGCATGATAATATCCGCTCCAGCATTGGCGGCTTCTTCCGCCTCCTGGATATTGGTCACTTCAATTTCCAGGTTCATACCGGCGGGGGCTTCCCGTCGCGCTTTAACGATGATGTCCTTGATATTTAGTCCCTGTGCCCGCAGCGCCGCGATGTGGTTGTCCTTAATCAGTATGGCGTCGCCCAGGCTTATCCTGTGGTTCGTTCCCCCGCCCATTTTCACCGCGTATTTTTCCAGCAGGCGCAAACCGGGCGTGGTCTTGCGGGTGTCGTAGATTTTGGCGTCGGTGCCTTTGACCTTGGCGGTGTACTTTGCCGTCAGTGTGGCGATGCCGCTCAAGCGCTGTAAAAAGTTAAGCGCCGTCCGTTCCGCTTTAAGGATGCTGACGACGCTGCCGCTGATGGTGGCGGCGATGTCCCCCGGGTTAATAGCTGTGCCGTCCTTGATGAGGATTTCGTATTTGGTTAACGAGTCGACGCGTTCAAAGACGCGGCCGGCAATCTCGATGCCGGCCATAACGCCTTTTTCTTTAACTAGTATTGTCGCTTTACCGGAAAGTTCGGGCGAAATCAGAGCCTCGCTCGTGACGTCGCCCTGGGCGATGTCCTCCTCCAGCGCGATGCCGATTATCGCCTCAATCTGCTTTTCCGTAAGCTGACTTACGTTCATTTTGTCTTGGGTTCTTCGATATTTTCCTGTCGCAGGGCTACGCTGTTGCGGGCGACGCGTAAAGTCGTGCCGCCTTCAACCTTGATTACCATCGAATCGTCTCTGACGTTTTCAATTACTCCATAGATGCCGCCTGCAGTAACGATTTTGTCGCCTTTCTGCAGTTCCTGCATCATCTTTTCATGTTCCTTCTGGCGCTTGCGCTGCGGCCTTATCATCAGGAAGTAGAACATGGCAAAGATAACTACCAGGAAGACGAGCATCGGCCAGAGGCTGTCCCAGGTGCTGGTTTGTTCACCGTCAGCGGTAGCGGTGGTTACCGCCGTCGAGCCGGTGCCGAAGCAGCCCGTGCTTAAAGCCAGGATGGCTATAACTAACCCGGCTACAAGTACAAATTTCCAGATATTTTTCATTATTCCTCCGTTTTTAATGTTCGCTTACTTGATTATACCCTGTAATGACCATGCACTGGTCTTATCTATTTTAACATGAACTGCTTGCCCAAGGTGATTTTTATCGCTCTGGAAGAACACCAGCTTGTCGGTGCGGGTGCGGCCGTACCATTTTCCTTTATTTTTCCCCTCCACCAGTATTTCTACCGCCTTATCCATGAGGCGGGAGTTGATTGCCGACTGTACCTTTTCCTGTAAAGCCTCCACCCGGTTCAGCCGCGCTTTTTTCTCTTTTAACGGTACGTCGTCCTCCAGTTCGCGGGCGGCTTTGGTGCCCTCCCGGACGGAATATGCCGCTACATGAACTGTATCAAACTTTACCTTGGAGAGCAAGTCCAGCGTCTCCTTAAAATGCTTTTCCGTCTCCCCCGGAAACCCCACAATAATATCCGTTGTTATCGCGTTGTGGAGGATTTTCTTTCTTATTTTTTCGACCAGCTTCAGGTACTGCGCCGCTGTATAGCCGCGGTTCATCGCCTTGAGGATTTCGTCACTGCCTGCCTGTATCGGCAGGTTGATGTGCTCGCACACCTTATCCAGTACCGCGATGGCGCTAATCAGCTTGTCGCTCATGTCTTTGGGGTGGTTGGTTAAAAACCGCAGGCGCTTTAGTCCCTCCACTCCGTTCAATTCTTTAAGCAGGTCGGCGAGGTCTGGTTTACCCGGCAGGTCATGCCCGTAAGAATCCACGTTCTGCCCCAGCAGGACGATTTCTTTAGCCCCCCGCCGCGCCAGCTCCTCCGCCTCGCAGATGATTTCCTCCATCGGACGGCTGCGTTCTCGCCCGCGCCGGTACGGGACGATGCAGTAGGCGCAAAAGTTGTCGCACCCCTGGCTGATGGATATATAAACACTGGGGGTGGGCTTTAAGGGTAACGTTATCTCTTCTGTTTTTTCCAGCCATGGCGGATACTCCCCCGCTTTAAAAAGATAGTCTATGAAGGGGAACTTTTTCTTCAAAGGTTTAATGTCGGAATCCACCATGCACCCGGTCAGCGCCAAAAGCAGTTCCGGTTTTTCTTTCTTGAGGTGCCGGATGTCGTGCAGCTTGTTTACGACCTTGTCCTCGGCGCTTTGCCGCACCACACAGCTGTTGAGCACAATCAGGTCGGCGTCGTTAACGCTTTTGGAGGCTTTATATCCCCGCTCCTCCAACCCCGCCGCGATGCGCTCGCTTTCGGCTTTATTCATCTGGCACCCTATTGTCCAGATATTATACGTAGGCATATTAATAGTATACTCCGGAATAATGTCGTGTAGAAATGATTGCTTGGCTGGCGGAGGGGGAGGGATTCGAACCCTCGTCCCCGGTTTCCCAGGGAAATCGCTTAGCAGGCGACCGCACTAGACCACTATGCGACCCCTCCCCATTGCGTGAAAAATACAAACGGCTTATTAATTATAACTTAACTTGGATAGATGCTCAATAATGAAGATGATTGAATTTACCCCCGCCGCCCGGTTATATCGTAGATAACAAAACCGCCGCTATCCCCACCACTATCCCCGCCACCCCGAATATCCTGTACCTGTTTCTGGTTTTCTGCAGCTTTTCTTCTCTTTCTTCCTCCGGCGCTTCCTCCTCCGACCGTTTTTTCAGGTAAACCCACTTTCCGGTTACCCCCATGAAAAGGTAAAAAACCCCCGCCGCTATAACTACGCACCCCATGATTAATCCGGCTGAATCCATGTTTTCTCCTCTTTAACGCCTCGCCGCCCCGACTATTTCCTTGAGGCTCTTGATGCCTTCTTTTTCCATAAAACTCTGGATGCCTTCCAGCACGTCCAACGCCGCCCGCGGGTTATTGAACGTTGCACTGCCCACCTGTATCGCGCTCGCCCCCGCCATAATGTATTCCAGCGCGTCCTCTGCCGTGACGATGCCCCCCAGTCCGACTACTGGTATCTTTACCGCCCCCGCCACCTGGTAAACCAGCGCTATCGCCAGGGGCTTGATGGCCGGGCCGGACATCCCGCCGACGCCGTTAGCCATTACCAGTTTCCTGTTATTGATGTCTATCGACATGCCTTTGTAGCAGTTGACCATTGATATCGCATCCGCGCCGGCGGCCTCCACTGCTTTCGCCACCGCCACGATGTCTGGAGCGCTCGGCGTTAGTTTGAACATTAACGGCAGCGTTGTCGCCGCCTTGGTTATTTTCACTACCTCCGCGGCGCATTCCGGGTCCGCCCCGAAGGCCGCCCCGCCCGCTTTAACGTTGGGGCAGCTGATATTCACCTCTAAAGCGCTGACGCCCTTGACGCCGTCCAGTTCCCGCGCCAGCTCGCCGTAGTCTTCTACCACATCCCCGGCAATGTTCACCAGGACTGGCACTTTCCACTTGGCCCAGATTGGCGCCTTGTCTCTGATGACCGCCTTCACCCCCACGTTCTGCAGCCCGATCGAGTTTATCATTCCGTAGGCTGTTTCTATCAGGCGCGGTTGCGGGTTGCCCTCGCGCGGCTTTAGCGTCGTCCCTTTGCAGATAATCGCCCCCAGCCGCTGGATATCGAAAAGTTTACTGTATTCTATGCCGTAGCCAAAGGTGCCGGAGGATGTCATTACCGGGTTTTCTAGCTTTAGCCCTTTAGCCAGTTGTACGCTTAAATCTGGTGTCACTTTTATACCTGCCTCTTTTATCCTGTCAAAAAGCTTATCAGACTCACACCTAAACATGCAAGTGACGGCAAATGTCGGTATTCAGTGGGCACTGGCCGCATTGGGGACGGGTTTTGCAGATATTTTTACCCAGCGTCACCAGCAGGGCGTGGTACTCGTTAAAAAGCTTTACGTTAGCGTCTAGATTGTCCATGAAGAGCCTCTGCCACCCGGCCCATTATCCGCCGTGTGTAGGCGTCAATGACGAAGATAGGTTTGTTGCCTGCGTAAAGCAGTATCGAGTCGGCGGTCTCCTCCCCGATGCCGTGCACCCGGAGCAGTTTTTCCCGCAGTGGATTGGTCTCTACCGCAAAAAGCCTCTTCAGGCTGTCGTTATACCCCTCCCCGAACCACTCCGCAAACGCTTTAAGTTTGCGCGCTTTTGCGTTGAAATAGCCGCAGGCATGAATCAGCTTTGCCAGCTTGTCCTGTGGAATATTGCGTAAAGCGTCCGGCTTTAACGCGTCGGCCTGCTTGAGGTTTTTAATGGCTTTTTCCACGTTCGTCCAGGCAGCTGATTGCGTTAGTATCGCCCCGGTGATTACCTCAAAGGGTGTTTCGGCTGGCCACCAGTGCTGTGGGCCGTAGCGGGCAAAAAGCCGCTCGTATATATCTTCAAGAATACGGCTGTTTTTTAACCTGTCCATCGCTTGGGTTTAAGGTTCGTTGGTTTCTTTCCACTGTAGCGGCGTCAGCGTCAGCAGCATTTTGGCAATATCGGGGTACTTGGCGATGAATTCCAGCTCGTCTTCAACCAGCGGTTTATGGGATTCAACGTTGGCGTACCTGACCAGCTCCAGGATTTCATTGGCTTCGATTCTGGTCTTGTTCTTAAACGATACGTCTATTTTTCCCATTACGTGGCTGAAACCGGAAATACCGCTGTATTGCCCGGTCGTGATTTCCCTCCCTGTTTCCACCGATATCGGCTCACCGCGCCCCAATTCCTCGTAGCCGTAAAGCTCATAGTTCTGCGGGTCTTTAAGCACGCCGTCGGCGTGGATGCCCGATGCGTGGGCGAAGGCGTTAGACCCCACCCCCGGCTGGTTGATGGGAATCGGCACATCGAAGGCGTAGCTGGCGAACTTGGCAATCTTTGAAATCATCTTCAGTTTTACATCTTCGGCTAACCGGTACTGCTCTTCAAAGCCCTTTGATTTGGTTAAAGCCAGTATCACACAGCAAAGGTCGGCGTTGCCTGCCCTCTCCCCGATGCCGTTGATGGTGGTGTTGACGTAGGCTTCCTGCCCGCCGTCAATGACCCCCTTGGCTCCGGCCATAGAGTTGGCAACAGCCATGCCCAGGTCGCCGTGGCAGTGCAGCTCGATTGGGATACCTACTTTTTCCGCCAGCGTTCTGGCGGTATCGTAAATCGTGAAGGGATTATCATATCCCAGTGTATCGCAGTAGCGCATCCTGTCGGCGCCGGCTTCTTTAGCCGCCAGCCCGAACTCAACAAGGTATTTGACATCGGTGCGTGAGGCGTCCTCGGCATTAGCGCCTACCGACTCCGCTCCATGGGCGTGCGCCAGCTTCACCGCTTTTGACATGTCGTCGAGGATGCTCTTTTTACTCTTTTTCCCCTGGAATTTATACTCAATCATCTGGTCGGACGTGGATATGGAAAGGTTGAGGTGCTTGATGTTGGGTACTCTTTTGAAAGTGGTTTCAACATCTTCTTCAATAGCCCTTATCCAGCCGCCCAGGCGTATGTTTTTAAGTACGCCCATCTCTGCCAGCTTGAGGTTAGCCAGCAGGTAGTTTTTCTCGTGGCGGGTTACCGGAAAGCCAAACTCCGATTGGAAGACCCCCATTTGGTCAAGGTAGATGTTAATCATCGTTTTTTCCAGCTTGGATAGCCCCAGCTTGGCGGTTTGTACTCCGTCGCGGTTGGTTACGTCTATTAAGTGGATTTTCTTCTCCATTGTCCTCACCTCACAATCTGTTAAGAATTTCGGGCGTTATTGACCAGTCTTTA
Source organism: Dehalococcoidales bacterium (assembly GCA_028714335.1). Taxonomy (GTDB): domain Bacteria; phylum Chloroflexota; class Dehalococcoidia; order Dehalococcoidales; family RBG-16-60-22; genus RBG-13-51-18. Next base: position 2,708 of record JAQTMM010000037.1, on the reverse strand, counting down.
TGATATCATACGATAAATGCACGGGCAACCAAATTGCATCGTGCAGGATTTACTCTTTAATTATACAATCGAACTGTTACAATCAGATTTCTTGTAATTATTGTAAAAATTTAAAAATTTCTCCCTTTTACCTTCACAACGGAAAGATATATACTATATACAACATGGCTAAAGACAAGTTTGATTTTAGAGACTGGGCGCCGGATTATGACTCGCAGGTCGCCAAAGCTTCCCCCACCGATAACTGGATGTTCGGCGGCTATGACCGCATTCTCAATACGGTGGTCAAGTACTGCAAACTGGCGGAAAACAGTTACTTCACTGTTTTAGACATCGGCATCGGCACGGGCAACCTGGCCGCCCGCTTTCTCTCCAATGATATGCAGGTCATCGGCATCGACCCCTCTAGTGAAATGTTGAAAATCTGCGGTAATAAGTTCCCCTCCATCAATATGCTGCTTAAAGGCGACTTCCTCCATTACCCGGAAGACTTAGAAAAGGTGGACGTGATAGTATCCACCTATGCCTTCCATCACGTAAAGCCTAAAGACAAAATTAAAGCCATCCAGATGATGAAGGACCAGCTTAAGCCCAGCGGACGCATTGTCATTGCCGACTTTATGTACAAAAACGCCGACGCTGTAGAGAGTACCCACAAACTCATTAAGGAAAAATACAAAGCAGATATGGCTAAAACCTTTGAGGGTGAATACCCCGCCCTTTATTATGAGCTCGCCGCCGAGTTTTCTAAGGCAGGCTTCAAAGTCACCGGCGAACAGCTTTCCGTATCTGTCTGGCTTATCTGCGCCGCCCTTTAACCCACCACCTCAACTAAGGGTTCGTTTAATTGTCCTGCCTTTTATCCTGCGGTACACCACTTCGATTATAAAAGATACTGCTACCATCACTACAAGCACCAGCAGTTCCGATGGGGCAGTCATTCCCCTCTGGATTATCAGTGCCGCAAAAGCTGCCGCACAGGCGATTGTCCCCACCAGTGCCACCCATCTGTTCGCCCCGGTTTTTGGCGCCAGTTTATAGTTTGCTGCGTTGACGGCGGCAAAGATGAGTAAAAAGCCGGAACTGCCCATCATTGAAATCCGCGATAAATCGAAAAGATTGGCAACCAGCAGCGTCAGCACGGTGGTTATCAATAGCCCCTCGATGGGGCGCTGCCAGACATCTCTGTCCAGGCTTTTTGGCAGTTCGCCTTCCTTGGCGATGATGTAGCTAATCTGAGCGGTGCCGTATAGCGTGGCGTTAATGGCGGAGGCGGTGGAAAGCAACGCCGCCACGGCTATCATAATGAATCCCGCCGAACCTAAAAAGGGCTGTGCCGCCTCGGCAAGGGCATAATCTTCGGCGGCGACAATCTTGCTCAAAGACAAATTCCCCACCGTTACTAAAGAAATCAGCACGTAAAGGACGATGACGAATATCACTGCTGTAAAATAGGCGCGGGGCAATATACGCTTTGGATTACGCACATTCTCGGCGGTATTGGCGATGAGTTCGAACCCTTCGTAGGCAAGGAAAATGACCATCCCTCCGGCGACAAGTTGCAGGGGGCTGCTCCACGTTGAAACCGCGATGTTAGGCGCTTTAATGCTCCATAGCCCCGCCAGCAGGAAGACCATTAGGATTAATATCTTTATCCCCACGACATAGTTTTCCGACCTGCCAACGACTCTGGCGCCCAGTATATTTAGAAAAGTGAAAAGTAGCACCACGGCGCTGATAAATATATGCTGCCATAAAGGCTGTGAAGCCGCCGGGAAGAAACTAGCGCCGTAACTTCCAAAGGCATAGGCGTAAAGCGACAGCATGACGATGTAGCTAAGCCAGAGCAGTATATTCATCCCGCCGGTGAATATGCCCGGGCCAAACGCCTGGTTCAAAAACTCCACCGTCCCGCCCCGCTTTGGGTATGTCGCCGATAGCTTGGCGTATGAATAAGCGGTCAGTAGGGCTACCAGGCCGGATATTAAGAACGCCACTGGCGTGCCGCCCCCCGCCATCTGTACCGCCAGCCCCAGCACCGCGAAGATACCGCCCCCCACCATCCCCCCGATGCCTATAGCTACGATTGACCAGTAGCCCATGCTCTTTTTATTCGCCGGATTATTGTTCATTTACGTTTTTCTGTTTATAGGCTCATTATAAACACAAGAAATCACTAATGTAAAAATATCCGTTTGACACTCATTTGTTCTGATGTTATCTTTAATCCGATGAATGTCGGCGTCGCTCGCGTTAGTCTGCGCATCCCGGAAAACATGGACCTTAAGGGCAAGCGCATGGTCGTCAAATCCATTATCGGGCGCATCAAATCCCGCTTTGACGTCGCTTTAGCCGAGGTGGACGATAACGATAGCTGGCAGCTGGCTACCATCGGCGTCTGCTGCATCAGCAACGATAAACGCCACAGCAACGAAGTCCTCTCTAAAGTCGTTCACTTCATCGAGACCGGCGGCTTTGACGCCGAATTCCTTGACTACTCCATCGAGATTATAGACGTATGAGATAGGGGGTAAACCAAATGGCAAAATCAAAATTTGAGCAGTATATCATCAGAGACGTATGGCACAAGTCCTATCCCACCGACTTCCACAAGCAAGTCACCCAGCCGGCGCTCGTATTGAGCAAGGGCAAGGTAAAAGCCCCCGGGCATCCGCCGTTTTCGCTTTCCTGGGTGCCGATAACCACGG
>JAQTMM010000036.1:11527-16609 GCA_028714335.1 Dehalococcoidales bacterium | reverse complement strand
ATTTCCTGTACGTTATCATCACTGCGGAGAGAATCCATTTCGTCTTTCTTTTTAGCCATCAGCTATCTCCTTAATTTCCCATAGGAAGACTGGCGTTTTTTAACTCTGTCAGCGTCCAGCTCTTTTAACTGGCTACCGATTTTCACGCCTTCTTCAAGGTCAACTTCAACATCGGCGGCTTCGGCGCGCCGGGCGGCCATATTACGCAGGTAGGTTTTCCTCAACTCCATAACGCAATCGTTAAGCCTGCTGTCGAGGTTATTGCGGGCGGTGGGTAGTTCCTTATTCATTATAACATCCAAATGCTCCTGCAGGGCAGGGTCGAGACTGTTTTTAAGCTCTTGAACGTCTTTTACCGACTGGTAGGCGAGGAATATCTCGCGGTTAATGGTATGGCTGAAATAATCGGGCGATATGTTCGCCTGAAATTCACGCAGCTGCGGGTACTGCAACAAAAACGCCAGGCAATATTCCTCGCGCGAGGAGGTAATGGGGCGGGGCACATTAACAGGCTTGGAGACGGTTTTGCCCCTGACCGGTGAGGGTTTGAGGCGAACGAGGGATGCCTGGATAGTGTTCATATCTACGTTTACCAGAGCGGCGAGCTTTTGGAGGTAATGCGCCTGGCGGATGGGGTCGTTAATGGCGGCGATAACGGAGAGAAGGTTATCAACGGCAGTGGTCTTGCCACGCGCTGTAGCAAGGTCAAGGCCGGCGGTGGTTTTTTCAAAGAGAAAGTCAACGAGGGGGATAGAGTCTTTAACGAAGCCATTCCATTTGGTAACGTCTTCCAGCATAACCTCGTCGGGGTCTTTGCCCTGCGGGAGGCGAATAACGCGCATCTCGGCGTTGAGGATATTTTCGTAGGCGACGGTGCGCAACATGGCTTCCTCGCCAGCGGCGTCGGCGTCCAGCGAAAGTAATAAATTTTTACTTAATCTCTTTAAAATATTAACCTGTGTTTCAGTAATAGCCGTGCCCATGCAGGCGACGGCGTTGGTAACGCCGCACTGGTGCGCCATGATGACGTCCATGTAGCCTTCCATGATAATAGCGAAATCCAGCTTCCTGATAGCGGCGGCGGCGCGGTCAATGCCATAGAGCGTGGCGCTTTTACTGAAGGTGGGGGAATCGGGGGAGTTTTTATATTTAGGCTCGGAGTTATCCAGCACCCTGGCGCCGAAGCCGGTAACACGCCCCTTGGCATCACGGATGGGAATCATCAATTTACCGCGAAAACGGTCGGAGGTTTTATGGCGTTCATCTTCATAAAGCAAACCCGCGGCGATAAGCGTTTTTTCGTCGTGGCCTTTTTCTAAGAGATAAAGCTTTAAAGCGTCGTAAGAATCCACGCTAAAGCCGAGTTGAAAATCTTCGATGGTTTGCTGGTTGATACCGCGCTTTTCAACGTAGCTTTTAGCGCCAGCGGCGGCCGGGGAGTTGAGGAGGAGGTTGTGGTAATAAAGCGCGGCGGCCTCGTTGGCGGCGAAGAAGGGTTTCTTTTCTTCTTCTCTGCCCCCTCCGTCATAACGCGCAGGGAGGGTTACACCGGCGCGGTCGGCGAGGAGCTTTAAAGCCTCCCCGAAGTCCATATTCTCTTTTTTCATGACGAAAGCAAAAACGTCGCCGCCGGTGTTGCAGGCGCCAAAGCAGTGCCAGCTCTGCTGTTCCGGATAAACAAAGAAGGAGGGGTGCTTTTCGGAGTGGAAGGGGCATATAGCGGTAAGATTACGCCCGGCTTTCTTTAGAGTGGCGTACTGGCCGACGACTTCGGCGATGTCCAGCTTTTGTTTAATCTCGTCAATAACGCTCATAGTGTTTTAGGGACAATTATATATTATACAACGTTTAACGGGGATAATGGCTTTTTATATAACAATTTTTTCAAGAAAATGTCAATAGTTAATAACTTGAGCAACAAAAGCCAGGAGGGTTTGTCAGTTGTGGTGTTTTCTTTTGGGTTTACGGCGGGCACTTGGCACAGATGGAGCGGAAGAGGGTGGTGCTTAAGTAACGGTCGCCGCGGTCAGGGAGAATAACGGCGATGTTGCCTTTTTTCATCGTCCTGGCAACCTTTAAAGCGCCAGCAACAGCCGCTCCGCTGGACATGCCGGAAAACAGCCCTTCTCGGACAGCCAGCATACGCGCCGTTTCAAAAGCATCGCCGTCCTCGACATTGAGTTTCTCGTCCATCACAGAAGCATCGTAAATACCGGGCACAGCGCTTTCCGTCAGGTTCTTAAGCCCCTGGATGGTATGCCCCATAGCCGGCTCGATGCCGACGATTTTAATGTCTTTAACTTTTTCTTTTAAGTAACGGCTGGTGCCGACCAGGGTGCCGGTGGTGCCCATAGCGCAGACAAAGACATCGATTTTGCCGTCCATCTGTTTAAAAATTTCCGGCCCGGTGGTCTCGTAATGAGCAAGGACGTTATTAGGATTATCGAACTGGTTGGGCATAAAGTACTTGCCCGGTTCGGCATTTAACGCTTCATGGGCGCGGCGAATAGCGCCGTCAACATTTTCTTTGGCGGGGGTAAGGATAACCTCGGCGCCGAAAGCCTGCAGAATAAGCTGGCGCTCCATGCTGACGCATTCCGGCATATAGAGCCTTACCTTATAGCCTTTGGCGGCGCCAATCATAGCGATGGCGATGCCGGTGTTGCCGGAGGTGGGCTCAATGATTATTTTATCCTTGGTCAATTCGCCGGATTTTTCGGCGCGGGTAATCATATAATAAGCTGGGCGGTCTTTAATTGAGCCACCGGGGTTGTTGCCTTCCAACTTGACAAAAATTCTCGCACCATCGTCTCCGTTAAGCTTAGTCAGTTCAACGATAGGCGTGTTGCCGATAGCGCTTAAGACATTGGAATTACCGTTGTTGATATACATGTACCTTATATTTATATTATACACCCAAAAACCCGGCTAATCATCAATACCGGGGACGGGGAAGCGGCGGCAGATTTGTGCGATTTCCTTTCGGACTTCCTCGATGACACTGGTTTTGTCTATGTTTTTGATGACTTTGACGATAAGGCCGCCGATTTTTTTCATTTCTTCCACCCCGAAGCCGCGGGTGGCGGCGGAGGGGGTCCCAAAGCGAATGCCGCTGGTCTTGATGGGCGGGCGGGTGTCATAGGGGATGGCGTTGTGGTTGGCAATGATACCGGCGTTATCTAAAGCCTTTTCAACATCCACGCCAGTTACGCCTATGGATGTCAGGTCAACGAGCATGAGGTGATTATCAGTACCGCCGGAAACAAGGCGCATACCCTGACTCAATAATTCAGCGGCTAAGGCACGGGCGTTTTCCAGCACCTTTTTCTGGTAATCGACAAACGAGGGCTGCATCGCTTCATGGAGCGCCACGGCTTTGGCGGCGACGGCGTGCATATGGCCCTTGCCCTGCGCCTCCGGGAAAACGGCGGAATCAATGGCTTTGGCAAGTTCCTGTTTACAGAGTATCAAGCCGCCGCTGGGGCCGCGGAGGGTCTTATGCGTGGTCATGGTGACAACATCGGCATAGGGGACGGGGGAGGGATGAAGCCCGGCGGCAACCAGCCCGGCGATGTGCGCCATATCCACCATGAATTTTGCCCCGACGGAATCCGCCAGGCGTTTAAAACGCTCGAAGTCAATGGTGCGGGGATAGGCGGAATAACCGGCGACAATCAGCTTGGGCTGGCATTCTTTAGCCAGCTTCTCGATTTCCGAAAAGTCAATTCGTTCGGTTTCTTTATTAACATGGTAATGCACAAATTTGTACGACCGGCCGGAGAAGGTAATCGGCGAGCCGTGGGTGAGGTGACCGCCGTGCGGCAGGTCCATTGCCATCACCGTATCACCGTATTCAATCAAAGCAAAATAAGCCGCCATGTTTGCCTGCGAGCCGCTGTGAGGCTGGACGTTGGCGTGGCCGGCTTTAAAGAGTTCCTTGGCACGTTCGATGGCCAGGCTTTCAATGGTGTCCATATTCTCACAGCCGCCATACCAGCGTCGGCCGGGGTAGCCTTCGGCGTACTTATAAGTGAGGAAGGAACCCAAAGCTTCCAGCACAGCACGGCTGGTGTAATTCTCGGAGGCGATGAGGTTGACGCTTTCTTTCTGGTGCTTTTTCTCGCGTTCAATGGCGTTAAAAATTTCGGGGTCGGACTGGCTTAAGAAACTCATAGAAATACACTCCTCAAGGGGAAATGGGGTACAGTAAATAGTCTACACTGGCACTGCTGGAGTGTCAATTGGAGGAAGGGTAATTTCAATGTTGTAAAGGAAAGGCATTTCTGATATAGTGCAAATAAATTTGTTATTAAGGGGGGTCAAATGGGAAGATTTATTGTTCTTGCTCTCTTCCTGGCGGCCATCATCTTTTTCCTGTTGCCATGGGCCACTGTTAGCTGCGCGGGGACGGAAGTGATTTCCACCAGCGGCTTTGACCTGGTAAGGGGCTCTTACGACGTACCGATCGGCACCAGCGGAGTCACCGCCGAAAACGAACCGATAGCCATTGGTGTTCTGACAGCGGCAGCGGTAGGTTTAGTTATCTCGATATTCAGGGGCGGCATCTGGCGCTTACTAAGAGCTTTGGCAGGACTGGCAGGCGTCGGTCTGATGATATGGCTGTATTTCAAGATGAGCGATGAGATTGCCTCACAGGGCCAAGGATTGCTGGACCTGAACCTGCAGATAGGCGCCTGGCTAACGATAGCCGCACTGGCGCTGGCGGCAATAGTCAGTCTTATCGTAAAGGACAGCTGGGGGCAAAGGCTAAATGCGGCGTCGCCGGCACGGACAGGGCCACCGCCTTCGGGTACGCCGCCGCCACCTCCCGGATAATTTCCGGCTGAAGGGTATATCAAAATCTAAGACAAGATTATTCGTTAACTCAAGGGGGGTTACCGGGTGCAAAAACTGGTAATCCCCCTGATAATGCGCGGGGATTCCGGGGAGAAACAGCGAGTACAAAAATAAGGCTTGACAAACCGAATGTCCGTTCTTATAATAAAAAGAAACCCCCACCAGTTTGACAGTGTATTCCTATTTTTTTAGTTAAATATACTATTTCCAGAGGCACTGTGTTAC
>JAQTMM010000036.1:0-11427 GCA_028714335.1 Dehalococcoidales bacterium | reverse complement strand
ACACAGGAGCTTAAGACCAAGCCCACCCAGCACAGCGTTAACGAGCTAAGGCGCATCGGTATCCAGCCGGATGTCATCGCCTGCCGCAGCGACTACCCCATCCCCGAAAACTTAAGAGATAAAATATCGCTTTTCTGCGACGTAAGCAAAGAAGCGGTGATACCGATGCCGACGGTGTCAACGATATATGAAATACCCTTAATGCTGGAGGAATACGGGGTGGGGCAGTTGATAATGGATAAATTATGCATGAACGCTAAACCGGCAGACCTGACACAATGGGCCAAGATGGTCGAGCGGATGAAGACGCCGCACGAACCGGTGAGAATCGCGCTGGTGGGTAAATACGTCGAGCTTAACGACGCTTATTATTCAGTACGCGAGGCGCTGTATCACGCGGCGCTTTACAATGATAGAGCCCTAGACCTGTTCTGGGTGCACTCGGAGGAACTAGACAAGTCAGAAGCCGACGCACTATTACGTACCGCCCAGGGGATAATCGTTCCGGGGGGATTCGGGATAAGGGGCATCGAGGGGATGGTTAAAGCGGCCAAGTACGCACGGGAAAACAAGATACCATACTTTGGTTTATGCCTGGGACTGCAGGTAATGGTCATCGAGCTGGCACGGCATGTCTTTAAGACCGACGAACCAAATTCCACTGAATTCCATCCGGACACCAAGTACCCGGTCATCGACTACCTGCTGGAACAGAAGAAACTGGTAACCAAGGGCGGTAATATGCGCCTGGGCAACTACCCCTGCAAATTAGTCAAAGGCACTTTAGCTTATAAAGCCTACGGCCAGGAGGAGGTGTTGGAAAGGCACCGCCACCGCCTGGAGTTCAATAACGAATACCGCGAGCCGCTGCAAAAAGCGGGGATGCAATTCAGCGGCCTTTCACCCGACGGCTCTCTGGTGGAAATCTGCGAGCTTAAGGACCACCCCTGGATGGTGGGCGTGCAATTCCACCCGGAATTCCTATCGCGCCCCAACCGGCCGCAGCCGCTCTTCCGCGAATTCGTCGGCGTGGCGAAAGACGTCTTAAGAGAAGGCGCCCAGCCGCCGCTGCCCCTAGCCGCCAAATAGGGAGGAAATTATGCAAATCTTCCTGGATACCGCCAATATCAATGAAATTAAACAAGCCGCCGAATTAGGCATTATCAGCGGGGTGACGACCAATCCTTCATTATTAGCAAAGGAAACCACCGCCGACTATGAAACCGTAACGAAAAAAATCTGTTCTATTATCAAAGGGCCGGTTTCGGTGGAAGTTCTATCGGAGACGGCGGACGACATGATAAAAGAGGCGCGTGTTAAAGCAAAATGGGCGCCCAACGTTAACATTAAAATACCGATTTCCGCCGACGGATTAAAGGCGACCTCCGTTTTAAGCAAGGAGGAAATAAAGGTAAATATGACCCTGTGCTTTTCCGCCAACCAGGCATTGCTCGGGGCGCTGGCGGGGGCAACCTACGTCAGTATCTTCATCGGGCGGCTGGACGACGCAGGGCAGGACGGGATGCAGGTGGTGGAGGATGCAATATCTATTTTAACGAATTATCCGGACCTGGAGGCGCAGGTAATCGCCGCCAGCATCCGCAACCCGATGCATGTAACTTACGCGGCGATGGCGGGAGCGGAGGTAGCAACCGTACCTTACGCCATCCTGATGCAAATGATTCGGCATCCTTTAACCGACATAGGTATAAAACGATTTCTAGACGACTGGAACAAAGTCAATAAAAAATAAAACCGATACCCTTCCCCCAGGGGAGACGGGACCAGTGAGGTGGTACCATGGAGATGACTCCAAACCAAAACGAAAATAATAATACTATCTCTGAAGAAAACGGTAAACCGGCCTCTAACGAAGCTGTTAAACCGCCGAGCACGAATTTAAGTATCAACGAGCTCGAAACCAAGACCAAAGAAGAGCTGATGGCGATGGCGAAAGAGAAAGGCATGACCGTGCAAGCCACGATGAAAAAACACGACATCATCATGCAGCTGCTGGAGACGCACTCCGAGGAACAGGGCAACATCTTTTGCTCCGGCATCCTGGAGATAATGGCGGACGGCTACGGCTTCTTACGGCAGGAAACGCTGCTGCCCAGCCAGACCGACGTCTATATATCGCCGTCACAGATAAGGCGTTTCTCCCTGCGCAACGGGGACATGGTCACCGGGCAGGGGCGGCCGCCAAAGAGCAATGAAAAGTATTACAGCCTTTTACACGTCGTAGCCATCAACAACCTTAATCCCGAACTAACCAAAGGGCGACAACCTTTCGGATCGCTGACGCCGACCTTCCCCGATGAACTTATCAATCTTGAGCAATCGCCGACGGAGCTTAGCACCCGCCTTATCAACCTCATCGCACCCATCGGGCGGGGTCAGCGCGGCCTGATAGTCTCCCCGCCTAAAGCGGGTAAGACGCTGCTCCTAAAAGCAATCGCTAATGCGATTTCTAATAAGTACGAAGATATTCATTTGATTGTCTGCCTTATCGGTGAACGACCGGAAGAGGTCACGGACATGCGCCGCTCGGTCAGAGGCGAGGTTATCGCCGCGACGTTCGACGAGATGGTGGAGAATCAGACACGCGTCGCCGAGCTGGCTTTAGAGCGGTCAAAGCGTTTGGTGGAAAGCGGCAATGATGTGGTCATCCTGCTCGACGGTATTACGAGACTGACGAGGGCTTATAACCTGGCGATGCCTTCCAGCGGACGCACGCTTTCCGGCGGTATCGACCCCGCAGCCCTGCACCCCGCCAAGAGATTCTTCGGGGCGGCGCGCAATACGGAAGAGGGGGGCAGTCTAACGATTATCGCCACCTGCCTTATTGACACCGGCAGCAGAATGGACGACCTAATTTATGAGGAATTTAAAGGTACGGGCAACATGGAGCTGCACCTCGACCGGAGGTTAAGCGAACGGCGCATCTTCCCGGCGATGGATATACAGCGCAGCGGCACACGGCGCGAAGAATTATTACTGGGCGAAGAGCAGCTTAAACAGGTATGGCTGCTGCGGCGCATGGTGGGGATTATTGCCAGCGATTCCAACAACTTTGTGGAAGCGACGGAGCGCGTGCTGGAAAGAATGCGCAAGACCAAGACCAACCAGGAGTTCCTGGTAAGTTTAAGGGATATATAGCTTAAGAAATCAAATCTCAAAAATCAATAATCAAAGATGAGGGGGCGGGTAAAACCGCCCCCTTTTTGTTTATCTCGCTTTGGGGTAGGAGCCCAAAATTTTCACAAAAACGGCGTGATTCTCTAATGCTTTAAGGGCTTCACACACGGCCTTTTCCTCGCGGTGGGCGGTGAGGTCCATATAAAAATTATATTCCCAGGGCTGGTGGCGGGTGGGCCGTGATTCCAGCTTGGAGAGATTGATTTTTCTTTTAGCAAATTCACCCAGGCAGTCATAAAGCGCGCCGGGCTTGTGCTTTAAGGAAAAGACGATAGAAGTTTTGTCGTTACCGGTGGGCGGGGAGTCCTCTTTAGAAAGGACGAAGAAGCGGGTGAAGTTGTGGGGATTGTCCTCGATTTCCTTAGCTAAAATTTTCATGCCGTAAAGCTCGGCGGCGCGGGCGGAAGCGACGGCCGCTTTATCTTTCCGTTTTTCTTTTTTTATCATCTTAACGCTGCCGGCGGTATCGGAGGCGGGGATAATTTCCGCCTTTAGCTTCTTTAAAAAGCTACGGCTCTGCCCCAGCGCCTGCGGATGGGAATAAACGTACTTTATCGTGTCCAGCCCCGCCCCTTCCATAGCGATAAGGCAATGGCTGATGCGCAGTTCGGTCTCGCCGCAGACCATGAGGGAGGAATCGAGGAGGAGGTCGTAAGAGCGGGTGATGCTGCCTTCCAGCGAGTTTTCCACCGGCACTAAAGCGAAGGGGACTTTGCCGTGTTCTACCGCCTCGAAGGTTTCGTCTAAAGTATCGTAAGGCACGCCTTTAGTGCCTTTACCGAAAAACTGGATAGCGGCTTCCTCGGTATAAGCGCCCGGCTCGCCCTGATACGCCACGGCGACGCCCTGGATTTTCTTGCTGGCGCTGATAATCTGCTGATAAATACCCTCAATGTCAGCGGGGGAGATTTTACTATCGCGGGCAAGGTTGCGGACGTGCTTTAAAACGCGCAACTCACGTTCCCTATCCTCGATAATACGACTGGTCTTGTGCTTGCCCTTGCCAATTTCCTTAGAGATATTCTGGCGCTCGGCGATAAGGTCAACAATGCGCGCATCTATTTCGTCAATTTTTTTTCTTAAGTCGTCAAGGTTCATAATTATAAAAACCCTCTTAATCTCCCTTTAAGAAAGGGAGAGACTCCTTTTACTTTATTACCCCCGGTATTAGTCCCGCTTGCATAGCAAAGTCGCAAAGCACCACAGCCATCATAGCGGAGACGACCGGCACGGCGCGGGGGACAATGCAGGCGTCGTGGCGCCCGGTTATCTTTAGCGTTGCCGGTTTCATCTTTTGAACATCCACCGTCTGCTGTTCTAAAGCGATGGAGGAGGTGGGCTTAATCACTACCCTAACGACGAGAGGCATACCAGTGGAGATGCCGCCTAAAATACCGCCGGCGTTATTGGTGGACGTAACGATTTTGCCACCCTTTAGAATAAAGGGGTCGTTGTTTTCCGAGCCCCTTTTACGAGCAGCATCAAAACCGGCGCCGAACTCCACGCCCTTAACGGCGGGGATAGCGAGGAGGGCTTTAGCAAGGTCACCGTCCAGGGTATCGAAAAGCGGCTCGCCGAGGCCGGCGGGCACGTTAAAGGCAACGCCCTCGATAATGCCGCCGAGGCTGTCGCTAAATTTCTTGATAGAGTTAATGGCGTCCTGCATTTCCTTGGACGCGGCGGCGTCGGCGCAATGGAGGGGGTCGTTAAGGGCTAATTGTTTCACTTGCTCATACGATACGGGCTTGGCAGCAATGCCGCCGATTTCCACCGTATGCGCCAGCGTCTCTACGCCGATAGTACTTAAGATTCTTTTGGCGACGGCGCCAGCCATCACGTAACCGGCGGTAATGCGCCCGGAAAACATGCCGCCGCCACGTGCATCATTAAAGCCGCCGTATTTAACACAGGCGGTGAAGTCGGCGTGGCCGGGGCGCAGGAGATCTTTAATTTTTTCGTAGTCGGCGTCGTTGATATCCTCATTCTTAATTAACAGGCAAATCGGGGCGCCGGTGGCACAGCCGTTAAAGACGCCGGAGAGAACTTCCACTTTATCTTTTTCGTGCCGGGTAGTGGAGGCGGGGCCAAAGCCGGCGCGGCGGAGGTCAACTTCCTGCTGGATGTCCGCTACAGCAAGGGGTAAACCGGCGGGGCAGCCGTCAACGATAACACCGACACAGGGGCCGTGACTCTCGCCGAAGCAGGTGATGGTGAACAGTTTTCCAAAAGTATTGCTCATTTACTTTACCTCACCGCCGATTTTCTTAAATTCGTCCCAGTAGGACGGGAAGGTCTTGGCGACGCACTCCGCGCCGTCAATTACTATATTACCAGATGCCGCACCAATAATGCTGAAGGCCATAGCGATGCGGTGGTCGTTGAAGCTGTTGATGACGGTTTGGCTTTCTATTTGAGAAAGTCCGCCGATGATGGTCATGCTATTCCCACTTTCATCAACGTAGATATTAAGTTTCTCCAGGCTTTTACACATTGCTATGACGCGGTCAGATTCTTTAACGCGCGCCTGGCGGATGCCCTTAAGCTCGGTCCTGCCATTGGCTAAAGCCGCTAACGCCGCGAGGGTCGGCAGGAGGTCAATGCAGTCGGTAACGTCAGCATTAATGCCCTTAAGGAAGTCACGGCGAACGGTAACATCCGTCCCTTTAACCCTAACGATGGCACCCATGCGGCGCAGGAAGTCCAGCAAAGCGCGGTCGCCCTGTAGGCTGGAGGGGTTGAGGTTGCCGACGGTGACTCCTTCTTTGGAAAGCGCGCCCAGAGCCAGGAAGTAGGACGCCGACGACCAGTCGCCCTCAATGGCGATTTTTGCCGGGGCGTATTTTTGCGGCTTGATGATGAAAGATTCTTTTTTAGTTTTGATGTCAATGCCGAACTGATTAAGGCACCAGAGCGTCATATCAATATAGGGCCGGGAGGTGAGGGGGGTGGTCAGTTTTACCGTCACACCGTTTTGAGAAAGGGGTGCAGCTAAAAGCAGAGCGGAAATGAACTGCGAACTAACGTCGCCGGGGATTTGGGCTTCCCCACCCTGCAAAGCGCCGCCCTCGATGACAACCGGCGGCGTGCCGGAGGGAGAGGCGGAAACTTTAACACCCAATTGCTTAAGCGCATCAACCAAAGCGCCGACGGGGCGTTTGATTAAGGACGCACCGCCGACCAGCCGGTGTTTACCGGGAATCGTGGAACAAACCGCAGCTATGAATCTTAAAGTGGCGGCAGAGTCGCCGCAGTGGAGGTCTTTAGAGGCGGCGTGCAGGTTGCCGCCGGTCACCTTCCAGACGCCTTTGTCTTTCTTAACTAAAGCGCCGAGCTGCGTTAACACCGAAGCCGCGGCGTTGGTATCGTCGCTAATGAGGGGGTTGGCAATCTCACTCTCGCCGCCGGCTAAAGCGGCGCAGACCAGAGCGCGGATGGTCAGACTCTTGGAAGGAGGGGCGCTAACGCTTCCCTTGATGTCGCTTTTATTTATAGTAGTTTTCATATTCTCCCAACTTTTTGATGATTTCTGCCACCACCCCGTTAACATCCAGCCGGGAGGTGTCCACCGTTATGTCCGCCGCTTTTGTGTAGAGGGGGAGGCGGTAATCCAAAATATTCCTGATATATTGTTCTCGATTTTCCTTAGGGAGGAGGGGACGGGAATCGCCAGGGGTCCTTTTTAAAATAACCTCGACGGGAGCCGTGAGGCAAACGATAACGCTTTCTTTTTTCAGACGTTCGACGTTCACCGTGTTAAGCACTACCCCACCGCCGCAATCGATAACGGCGTTCTTTTTGTTCGCCACTTCACACACAACCTCGACTTCCAGTTCCCTGAAGCGCGGTTCGCCGTCCTGACCAAAAATGTCGGGGATAGACTTGCCGGCTTTAACGATGATAATGTCATCCAGCACGATGAGTCCCTTGCCCAGCTTTTGCGCCAGGGCTTTGCCAACGGCGGATTTGCCGGTGCCCATGAAACCGATTAAGGCGACGCTAGTCTTCATGGCGCTCCAGTATCTTGACGGCTGTACGGCGCATAAGGTCGAGGGGGGCTTTTTGGCCCGTCCATTTTTCAAAAGCCAGCGCGCCCTGCCAGGCGAGCATGTCCACGCCACCGATAGTCATAGCTCCAGCGACCGCGGCGTCTTTGATAAGTTTGGTTTTGATGGGATTATAGACAATGTCGAAAACCAGCGGGACGCCTTTTAACAACCTGGTGGGGACGGGGCAGGCTTTAGCGTTAGGGGACATGCCGACGCTGGTGGCGTTGATTAATAAGTCGGCGGGGAGGATGTCAGCCAGATGGCTTAACTCCAGCGCCGCGACTTTTTGCTTGAAATTCTTGGTGATAAAGCGGGCAATATCTAAAGCCCAGTCTAGCTCCTGCCGGCGGTTGAGAATGGTAAGCAATGCGCCCTGCTGCGCCAAGATGTAGCAGATAGCGCGGGAGGCTCCGCCAGCGCCCAGCACAACGACTTTTTTATTCTTCGGTTTAAAGCCCTTCTCCACTAAAGCGCGGAGGAAACCCTCGGTGTCGGTGTTAAAGCCGGTGAGTTTACCGTTATCATTAACGACGGTATTCACCGCGCCGATTTTCTGCGCCAAGGGGTCGAGTTTATCGAGGAGGGGGATTACGGCGACTTTATGGGGGATGGTGACATTAAAGCCCCGAAGGTTCAAAGCCCTAAAGCCGGCGACGGCCTGCTTAAGTTGTTCCGGGGCGACGCGGAAGGGAACGTAAAAATAGTCCAGCCCCAGCTTTTGAAAAGCGGCATTATGCATTGCCGGGGACACGGAATGTTCCACAGGGTCGCCGATGAGGGCGCAGATTTTAGTCCTGCCGGTGATGCTGTCAGTCATGAATGAGTGTTCCGTAAATTCCCCGTAATTCTTTTACAGACAACTGCCCATCCGCCGACTTTTTGCCCTCCGCTACCGAAGCATAAGTGAAGATGCCACCCGCCAGTGGACAGAGGATGCGGGAAAACTGCCCCACGGAGCCCATAGCGAAGGATATAATATTGGTAGTTGGAGAAAATTGCGGAATCAGCTGCAAGACGGTCACATTATCGGTAAAGGTACGGGCGGTAGTAACGATCTTACAGATATCGGCACCGACGGCTTTTTGTTTGACCACAATAGCCTTAAGTTCCTTAAGCGGCGGAGTTTCTTTCAGGTTATGATAGGAAACCAGCACCTGGGCGTGTTTTCTTGTTTTACGGATTAAGCCGGCTAACTTAGGTGTATTAAGCTCGATATCAACAATCGAGGCGCCCAGTTCCACAGCTTCGTTGAGGATTTTTAATTTCTGTGTATCAGTGCCGCGCCACTTGCCCCCCTCCTGCATTTTCCGCACACAGGCAATCCAGGGTTTCTTTAACTGCTGTACCACCTTACGCCAACCAGAACCGATGAGGTCAATGCGCACCTCAAACATATCGGCCAGCGGGGTAACGGCATCCAGAACAGACAGGTCATCACTAACCAGAGCAACACATATCTTAGGTTGATTTGTCAGCAAATAGCACCTCCCTAATTAATTCTACGTCCACCTTATCGGTGACAAAAGCTTCGCCGAGGTTTCTTAAGAGAACAAAGCGTATTTTGCCGTCCCGCACTTTTTTATCGTGCTTGATGGATTCGAGGAGTTTTTCTTGCCGGGCATAGTTGAGCGGCGGCAGGTTTACGGGCAGGCCGGCCAGGAGAATCAACCTGTCCAGCAGCTCAATGTCCCTGGCCTGGAGAAAACCCAGCCGCCTCGATAGCCTGGCGGCGGACATCATGCCGATAGCCACAGCCTCGCCGTGCCTGACCTGAAAGTCCGTTACCGCTTCCAGGGCATGGCCGATGGTATGGCCGAAATTCAAAATCGCACGGGGGCCGGTTTCGTGTTCGTCCACTTCCACCACCAAGACTTTAATCCGGGTGTTTTCCCGAACGATAGTTTCTAAAACACCAACATCATGAGCCATAGCTTTAGCCATATTTTTCAAAAGGAACTCAAAAAAGCCGCGGCTGCGGATAACGCCATATTTGATGACTTCGCCCATGGCGTTGGAAAGCTCGGCTTCCGGCAGAGTCTTGAGCACGGAAACGTCGGCAATGACCATTCTGGGCTGATAGAATGTGCCAATCATGTTTTTCAGGTTGTGATGGTCAACAGCCGTTTTACCGCCGACGGCGCTATCCACCATCGCTAAAAGCGAGGTGGGAACCTGCACCAGCGGGACACCGCGCATATAGGTGGAAGCCACGAATCCCGCCAGGTCTCCAATAACACCGCCGCCCAGCGCTAGCACGATGGACGTTCGCTCGGTAAAGTTTTCCGCTAAATTCTGGTAAAGCCGTCCGGCGGATTCCAGTGTTTTCTGGGCCTCGCCGGCAGGAACCTCGATAAGGGCATAGTCAAAGCCGGCGCCGACCAGTCCCTGCCGCAGAACATCGGCGTAAAGCGGCCCGACGTTGGAATCGGTGATGATGACGGCTTTACCGGAAAGACCCCTCTCCTTCATCCAGCCGCCAACCTGCGCCAACAACTCCGAGCCGATACAGATGGAGTAGCTGTTTTTACCGAGTTCGACCCATATTTTTATCATGTAAGTAATTTTACCTTTACTTATGCGCTAATGCAATAAACCTATATATATATTGTAGAGATTAAAAGGGCGGCTTAGCTTTGGTTCGTATTCAGCCAGTTCGCGTTCGCAGGTGTTGACACAGGGTGTAGTTTTATGTTACATTAAATGTTTGGTACAAAGAATTCAGTAAAAGTAGATAGATTGAGCTTTCAAACCTCTCTCTATCACATTACAAGAATTCGTAATGGATGGGCTTTGGCTCATCCTTTATAATTGTCAGGGGGATGAAAAAAAGAAGATGCCAACAATAAATCAGCTAGTACGCAAGGGGCGTAAAAAGTCGCACAGCAAAGACAAAACACCTGCCCTCGCCTTCGTTTATAATTCGTTGAAGAACAGGGTTTCCCGCGGCAAGAGTTCCCCGCAAAAACGGGGCGTCTGTATCCAGGTAAAGACCACCACCCCGAAGAAACCGAACTCCGCCTTACGCAAGATAGCTAAAGTCCGTTTGACCAACCACGTTGAAGTCACCGCCTACATCCCCGGCGAAGGACATGAACTCCAGGAACACTCCGTAGTATTAATCCGCGGCGGACGCGTGCCGGATCTACCGGGCGTACGCTACCACATAATCCGCGGGACGATGGATACCACCGGCGTAGCCAACCGCAAACAGGGCCGCAGTAAATACGGCGCCAAACGCGGCAAGGGCGGCAGGGTGGCATCCGATAGCGGCGCAGCGCCGGCAGCAGCCCCGCCAGCCGCACCCGAAACAACTACGTAATTTGAGGAATTATTATGCCGAGAAGAGCTAGAGCCAAAAAAAGAGAAATCATACCGGACGCCAAATACCGCAGCGCGATGGTATCGCAGCTGATTATTAAGATAATGGAACGCGGCAAGAAAAGAACCGCAGAACAAATTGTTTATAACGCACTGGAAAAGCTGGGCCAGGCGGTCTCTAAAGACCCGGTTACCGCGCTGGAACAGGCCGTAAAGAACGCGACCCCCCTCCTCCAGGTAAAGCCGAGGCGTGTGGGCGGCGCGACGTACCAGGTGCCGGTGGAAGTAGCCCCCGACCGCGGCATCTTTTTAGCAATGACATGGCTGATTGATTCCGCCCGCTCCAGAAAAGGCAAGGCAATGAATGAGAAACTGGCCGACGAGCTGGCCGAAGCCTTCCAGGGGCAGGGCAATACAATAAAGAAACGTGAAGATACGCATAAGATGGCAGAGGCGAACCGCGCCTTTGCACATTACAGGTGGTAAAAGGACTTGGTAATTACAAGTGGTGCAAAAGTAAATAAAATGGTTACCGGAAAGAATACAACGTCCAGGGAATTTCCTCTGGAGGATATTCGGAATATCGGCATTATAGCCCACATCGACGCCGGCAAGACAACTGTGACCGAACGCATACTCTATCACACCGGCAAGACGTACAAACTGGGCGAAGTGCACGAGGGTACTGCCGTTATGGACTGGATGGACCAGGAGCGGGAGCGGGGCATTACGATTACCGCCGCCGCCACTACCTGCTACTGGCAAGAGCACCGCATTAATATTATCGACACCCCAGGACATGTTGACTTCACCGCCGAAGTCGAGCGCAGTTTAAGAGTACTTGACGGCGGCGTTGTTGTTTTTG
>JAQTMM010000035.1 GCA_028714335.1 Dehalococcoidales bacterium | reverse complement strand
GGACCGAGCTGGACGCACATCGGCGCTTCACATACAGCCAATGCCTGGGCATCGGTGTTCATCGCAATGAACTCCACGCCCTGGATGTTCTCCCTCACCATTCTGGTGATGGCATTGCTGCCGCCGCCGCCTAAACCGATTACTTTAATCTTAGCTGGGTTTGCTACAAAACTGGTTCTAGCCATTTCATCCTCCTTTTAGGATGTTCTCACCATATCGACACTTTATCCGAATAACTTCTTTAATTGTGACGCTAGCTTGAATATGTTCCCCGGGAACCCGCCGCCACTGATACGGCCTCTTTGATGGTACTTATTGCCCCAGAGCAGCAGCCCGACGCTGGTGGCGTAGGCCGGGTCTTGGAGCATATCGCCGATGCCGTAGGTGTTACTGGGAACGCCGATTCTTACCGGCATATTAAGTTGTTCCCTGCCCAGCGCAGCCAGACCGCTTAGGTTAGCCGAGCCGCCGGTCAAAACGAGGCCGGAGGGTACAAGTTCTTCATAATCCGTATTGGGCATTTCCAGCACGATGAGTTTTAGAATCTCTTCGACTCTGGCCTTGATAATTTCGCAGAGGTCCTGGTAGGAAACGCCGTGCCCGTCCTGCGAGATTGCCGGGGAGGTATCGTCCTTTTTCTTTTTATCATTTATTACCGGCATTACACTGCCGTACTTCTTCTTCATTTCTTCGGCTATCTCGAACGGTAACCCCAAACCAATCGCCAGGTCGCGCGTTAGCTGATAACCGGCTACCGGCAGAATCGAAGTGTGCCAGATGCTGCCTTCCCTGAATATGGCTATGTCGGTGGTCCCGCCGCCAATGTCCGCCATGATAACGCCTACCTGTTTTTCATCATCGGAGAGAACAGCCTCGCTGCTGGCTAATGGCTCCAGCACGAGGTCTTCGACATCAATTCCCAGGCTGCGGATGCACTTTACCAGGTTCTGAATGGAGGTTACCGCCGTGGTAATCACGTGGGTCTCCACATCCAGCCTGAAGCCGTGCATACCCACCGGGTTTTTCACGCCCGGCTGGCCGTCAACCGAGTAGTTGCGGGGGATTACGTGCAGCAGCCTTCTATCAGCTGGGGTCTTAACCAGCTGTGCCGAGGTTAAAACGCGTCTCAGGTCGCCGGGGCGCACCACTTTGTCGCCGCGGGTTATCGCTACGACGCCGTGGTTGTTGTTCGAGGCTACGTGCCGTCCCGTCACGCCTATATACGCCGTCTCCACTTTAAAGTTGCTGGTCTGTTCCGCTTTTTTCACCGATTGGCGGATTGAGTCCCTGGCTTCATGGATGTTGACCACCAGGCCCTTATGCAGACCCTTTGAGGGGGCGATGCCAACGCCTACGACACGGGGTACCCCATCAACTACATCTGCCATAATAGTGCAAATCTTAGTAGTTCCGACATCGATTGAAGTTACGATATTACTCTTTTTCATGTTCCCTCCTCAATAAGCTGGATCGGTATGGGTTCCTTGTTGCCCAGTTACTTATATTAACGTTAATGACCTCCAATAGATTTACCCTGCCAGGAGAACTATCCTGGATTTTTGCATTAAGGTTAGTTTTTGCCAGCTAGTGGATTTAGCTATTGTTACAAAATCATGGCTGTCCCCCGCAACATGGCCGTCGCTTTGAGTAGCCGTACTCTCGGCGGCTCTCAATTTAGCGCTGCGGCTGCGCGGGTTATTCTTAATTTCCATTTCCGTTGGAACGATTACCTTGCGGTTTATCAATTTCAGGCGGGGGTTGTGCCCGCAGATGCATATCGGAGTTCGCGGTGGGCAGATGCAGCCCTTGGCTTCCTGTTGCATGAACTGCTTCACAATCCGGTCTTCCAGCGAGTGGTAGCTGATTACTACCAGCCTGCCGCCGTAGCCCAGCAGGTCAAGCGCCTGCTTTAGGACGGATTCCAGATGCTCCAGCTCGTGATTGACGGCGATGCGTAGCGCCTGGAAGGTCTTGGTAGCCGGGTGTATCTTGCCCCGCCGCCCCACGGCTTTCTCGATTATCTGTGCCAGTTGGAGTGTAGAAGTTATCGGGCGCTCGTTTATAATACTCCGGGCGATGCGGTAGCTCTGGCTTTCTTCGCCGTAAGCCCGGATAATCTGTGCAAGTTTGGATTCGGAGCTTTCATTAACAATGTCGGCGGCGCTGACTTTCTGGTTCGGGTCGAATCTCATGTCCAGCGGCGTGTCGCTCTGGAAGCTGAAGCCGCGGTCGCCGCCCAGCTGCAAAGAGGAAAGTCCTAGGTCGAGTAATATGCCATGCACCGGATAGAACTTGTATTTCAGACAAATATCGCGCAGGTTGCCGAAGTTATCATTCACCAGCAGGGCGGATTCTTTATAATTCTGAAGCCGCTCTTTCGCGGCTTCCAGGGCATTAGGGTCGGCGTCTATGCCAAGCAGTTGCCCGCCGGGAGCACTCTTATCTAAAATTGCCGCGGCATGACCCCCGCCGCCGACTGTGCAGTCCACGTAGCGGCCGCCCGGCTCGATGGCCAGCGCTTTAAGCGATTCCTGTAAAAGGACCGGCTTATGGCTTGACGTCGATTTATTTTCCATTGGGCTCCAGGCTTTCTATAATTTGCCAGGCTTGCTGCTGGCTGGCTGCCTTTTCTTCCTCCCACAGCGCTTTGTTCCAGATTTCCAGGTAGGTGTTCACGCCCACCACTACGGCTTCCTCGGCTATCTGGGCGTGGTCGCGCAGAGGAGCGGGGATAGCCACGCGTCCCTGGTTGTCAATCGTGGTGCTGAAGGCGGTGGCGAATAGGGCGCGGTTCAGCCGGCGCATCTTGCTGCGTGCCAGCGGATTGCTCGTCAGCGAGTCGGACAGCTTTGTCCATTCCGACGTCGTGTAGGCGGTGATGCAGTTTTCCGCGCTGGACGTTAAGACCACCCCGTCTTTAAAGACGTTGCGGAACTTGGGCGGAATCATTAGTCTGCCCTTTTCGTCCAACCTATAGTCAAATTCACCGTAAAACATCTTTTTTAACTACTTTTACCCTAATCTTACCACAACCTACTACTATTTACCACAATTTACCATTTTATAACATAATAATACCTGTTTGTCAAGTCGGATACCGCTTTTTATTATATGTAGATACAACTAAAAATCGTTCGTGATAGGCTGCAGCCGTATTTAGGGCAACAGCAGGGAGCTGGATGATAGAGAAAAAAGGAGTGTAAATAGGGGTACTTTTAGGCTATTTTGCCATTGCTTTTTATTTTCGTTCTCTCAGCATCCGCTCGATTGCGTAGCGTCGGACGGTGTAAAACTTATTGTTTTTACTCGAACATACTATCGCCTGCATCTAACTTTATGGTAAAATATATCTTGTTTTGTGAAAGCGGTAATGATGAATATCGGCATACTAACCATCAGTGATAAAGGGTCGCAGGGGCAGCGCCAGGACAAAAGCGGCGAGGCTATCCGCGACGCTTTTGCGTCCGTCGGCAAGGTCGTTAAATACGAAATTGTCCCCGACGAAAAAGACATTATTGCCAACACTTTAAAAAAATGGGCGGACGATAGCAAGGTAGATGTTATCCTTACCACTGGCGGAACGGGCTTAAGCACACGGGACGTTACCCCGGAAGCCACTCTCACGGTGATAGATAGGGAAGTCCCCGGCATCGCCGAAGCCATGCGGGTCAAAGCATTGGATAAAACCCCTACCGCCATGTTAAGCCGGGCGGTTGCCGGCCAGCGCGGGCAATGCCTCATCGTCAACCTGCCGGGCAGCACCAAAGCGGTTAAAGAATGCTTGGACGTGATACTGCCGGCTTTACCCCACGCCGTAGAAATTATTAAGGGAGAGGTCACGGAACATTCCGTGCAGGCGGGGATTAACTAAAATGCGCATTGATATTTTAACTATCTTCCCGCAATTATTCGAAGCCCCCTTCGGCTTCGGCATCTTCAAGCGGGCTATTGATAACGGGCTGGTGCAGATTAACCCGGTGAACATCCGCGACTATGCCCATGATAAACACCACACCACTGACGATTATCCTTACGGCGGCGGTGCCGGCATGGTTATGAAACCGCAACCGATTTTTGAAGCCGTTGAAGACATTAAGAATAAACTGGATGATAAAGGCGCTAGTCTGCCCGTCATTTTATTAACGCCGCAGGGCAGGCTGTTCTCGCATAAGATTGCGGTTGAGCTTTCACAGCACCCGCACATCGTCTTGATCTGCGGCCATTACGAAGGAGTTGACGAACGCGTTGTCGAACACCTGGCGACGGATGCCATCAGCATCGGCGACTATGTCCTCACCGGTGGGGAAGTCCCTGCCATGGTGGTGGCTGATGCGGTGTTACGTCTGGTGCCCGGCGTGCTCGGCTCTGAAGAGTCGCCCTTAGATGACTCGCATGCCAGTGGTCTGTTAGAATATCCACAGTACACCCGTCCCCCGGAATACCGGGGCTGGCAGGTGCCGGAGATATTGCTTTCCGGCCACCATGCCCAAATCGCCAAGTGGCGGCGGGAACAAATTATCAAACGGACGCTGGAAATGCGCCCCGAGCTTTTGGATAAAGCCGACCTCGGGCAGGAAGATAAGCGCCTCGTTAAGCGCATGATGCATACGGATAAGAAAGATTAACATAGATAGGGAGTCTCAACATGGATGTCTCAAACTTAGTGGAAGTTAAAAAGAAGCGAATGCCTGATGTCCAGCCCGGCGATACGGTGCGGGTCAGCACCAAAATCATTGAGGGTGATAAGGAAAGGATTCAGGTTTTTCAGGGCGTCGTTATCAAGATAAGCAAAGGCGGTCACGGCGCCAGCTATACCGTTCGCCATGTCGCCTTCGGCGTCGGCGTCGAACGCACCTTCCCCATGGAGTCGCCGCTGGTGGAAAAAATCACCGTCGTCCGGCAGGGCAAGGTCCGCCGCTCGCGCCTTTACTACCTCCGCAGCCTTAGCGGCAAGGAAGCCCGCCGCAAGATTAAGCGCGTAGAGAGAAAAATAAGAGAGCAGGTCGGCGATGAGCTTCTTCAGGAAGAACCGGAAGAAGAAATAGAACCCATCATGGACGAAGCAGCAGTTGCCGCCGCTGCGGAAGCCGAAGCCGCGGAAAAAGCGAAAGCTGAAAAAACCCCCGAGGCCAAAGCCCCGGAAGCCGCCAAGGAAGAGAAAAAAGAAAAGCCTAAGGCAGAAGCTCCTAAAGCCGAAGCGCCCGCCACTGAAGAAAAACCCGCCGAAGCGGTAGAAGATAAAAAAGAAGAACCCGCTGCCGACGAGAAAAAAGCCGAGCCGGAAGCATAAAATTTTTAGATAATTAATAAGCTGGGTAACCCTGAATATCCTCACTGGAGTCTGGGATGAGATACGCCGAGGTTAGTGTCAATTCACCGGTAGCCCAGCGCCGGACTTTTAGTTACGCCATCCCCGACGGGCTGGACGTCCGCGCCGGTCAGGCTGTGCTCGTGCCCTTCGGCGAGAAAGTCCTTCAGGGCGTTGTGATAGAATTGACTCCCCTCCCTGCCGTGGAAGACACCCGGGACATCCTCGGTATTATCGCAACGGTCCCCGCCTTATCCCCCCACCAGCTTTCCCTCGCGCGCTGGATTTGCGATTACTACCTCGCCCCGCTCTTTAGTTGCGTGGCTTTATTTCTTCCCCCCTCCTTCGAGCGCCGGGCAGTGGCCTTCCTTCAGGTCGCGGAAAAATACATTGACGTTGCCTCGCTCGATGATGAACAGCAGAAAATCCTCGACATCACTTCAGCCAAAGGCCGGATTGAACAAAGAGCCATTGAAAAAGAGTTCGGCAAGAAAAAAGCCGCCGCTTCAGTTTCCCAGATGGTGCGGCAAGGATTGCTTAGCCGGTCCTACGAGCTGTCCCCCATCAGAGTTAAACCCAAAACCGAACTCTATATCAATCTAACGCCAAACGTTGGAGCGTCTGCCAAACTTACCTTAAAACAGCAAAAACTTTACGATTACTTAAAACAAAACCCCGGCGCTTTAACGTGGGCGGAAGTCCGCCGCCAGGCCGGCGTAGAAAAAACCGCCGCCAACGCTTTAGAGAAACTGGGACTTATCACCTGGCAGACGGTGGAAGTGACGCGTTCGCCGCTGTCCGATTTAGATGTCAACACGTCGTTCGATTTCACTCTTTCCCCCGACCAGCAAAATGCTTTTACGTCAATTAAAGCGGCGCTGACTAAAACTTCTTCGCAAGTTTTCTTGCTCCACGGCGTTACCGGCAGCGGCAAGACGGAAATTTATTTACAGTCGTTGACCGAGGCGCTTAAGCAGGGTAAGAAGGGCATTGTGCTGGTGCCGGAAATTTCACTGACCCCCCAGACCATCGAGCGCTTTGCCTCCCGCTTCCCCGGGCGCGTTGGTGTTTTGCATAGCCGACTTACCCCCGGCGAGCAGTTCGATGAGTGGCGGCGTATCCAGAGCGGCGGGTGCGATGTCGTTATCGGCTCCCGCAGCGCATTATTCGCCCCCCAGCCAAACCTCGGACTCATTATTATTGATGAGGAACACGAATGGACTTATAAGCAGGACTCCCCGCCCCATTACCACACCCGCCACG
This sequence comes from Dehalococcoidales bacterium, assembly GCA_028714335.1. GTDB lineage: Bacteria > Chloroflexota > Dehalococcoidia > Dehalococcoidales > RBG-16-60-22 > RBG-13-51-18. The sequence goes on along the minus strand of JAQTMM010000035.1, from coordinate 10,351 downwards.
CCGCCATAAAACTGGCGGAACTTATTGGTGCCACGATTGTCCTCGGCAGCGCGACGCCGGACGTTGAGACATATTATAAAACCAAAAACAATGAATATACCTTGCTCGAACTACCGCAGCGTGTTACCCCCGGCTCGGCCTTGCCGCCGGTGGAGGTGGTGGATATGCGCGAGGAGCTTAAAGCGGGTGTCCGTGGCTTGTTCAGTCGTGCTTTGTCCGAGGCTATCAATAATACCCTTGCCGCCCACGAGCAGGTGATATTGTTTTTAAACCGGCGCGGCGGCTCCTACTATATTCAGTGCCGGCGTTGCGGTTTTGTTTTACGCTGCCGCCGTTGCGAGGTGCCATTGTCCCACCACATCAACGATGATGTTTTAACCTGCCACCAGTGTAATTATAAAATGCCCGTGCCGGATGTCTGCCCTAACTGCGGCAACCGCCAGCTTAAGTTTTTGGGGGCTGGTACGCAAAAGCTGGAGCAGGAAGTGAAGTTTACCTTTCCGCGTTCCCGTTATCTCCGCTGGGATAGCGACGTTATTTCCGGCAAAGTCTCCAACGAAGATATCCTGCGCCAGTTCCGCAGTGGCCAGGCGGATGTCCTCATCGGCACGCAGATGGTCGCTAAAGGTCTTGATATACCCTCGGTGACTTTGGTGGGCGTCGTTAATGCTGACACCAGCCTTAACCTGCCCGACTTCCGTGCCGGCGAACGAACCTACCAGCTGTTGAGTCAGGTAGCGGGTAGGGCGGGGCGAGGTGCCGTCGCGGGAAAGGTCATCATCCAGACTTTTGCGCCGGATCACTACGCCATCCGGTCTATTGCCAGTCACGACTACCCCTCTTTTTATGAACAGGAGATATCCTTCCGTAAGCAGCTCAATAATCCCCCCTTTTCCCAGCTCGCCCGTTTGGTCTTTACCCACACCAACGATGCCATCTGTCGCCGCGAATCGGAAAAGATGCAAAAGGCCCTCCTGCAGGAAGCCGCCGCTCGCGGTATCGCCGGCATCAGTGTCATCGGCCCGGCCCCGGCTTTCATCCATCGCCTGCGCGGCCGGTATCGCTGGCAGCTTGTCGTCCGTGGTCGCAACCTTTCGTCCTTTTTAGAGCCGGTAGACTTCGGCCGCGGCTGGACCGTGGATATTGACCCGATAGGCCTCATTCAGTAAACTAGAAATAGAGGGAAATATAATGGCTGTCTTGCCTATAGTTGAAGTACCCAATCCTATCCTCCGTAAAAAAACCAAACGGGTCACCAGCATTGATAGCTCCGTAAAAAAACTCGTCGCCAATATGCGTGAAACGCTTCACGCCGAACAGGGACGCGTTGGGCTGGCTGCGCCGCAGGTTGGCGTCTCTTTACGCATCACCGTTATCTGTCTGCCGGATGATGAAGAGACCGGGGAAAAAAGCGAAGACATCGTTTTAATTAACGGCGAAATTGTTAAGAAAAAAGGGGAGCGTATTGTCACCGAAGGCTGTTTAAGTATCCCAGGGTATTTCGGTGAGATATCCCGCGCCGAATCGGTGACCGCCAAAGGGCTGGATATCAATGGCAAAGCCATCCGCATCAAAGGGGAGGGGCTTTTGTCCCAGGCGCTGGAACACGAGATTGACCACCTTGACGGTGTATTGTACGTTGACCATCTGGAAAGCCAGGAAAAACTGCACAAACTAGAACCGGAAGACGGAACAAAGGAACAAGCGCCGGAAGGCAATATCTAGACGGCTCTATTGTTAGCTGGGTTCTTTAGGAAAGTAAAACAGGTCTTCCAGCCTGTGGTCGGGGAATGCCCTCTTAGCGCCGACGATGAATTTTTCATTGATGCCGCGCTTTCCCTCGCGAACGCGGTAAATCTGGCTGACGGATAGTCCCATCGCCCTGGCTAACGCCGATAGGTTGTCATAGCGGCTGTTTGCCATTTCAAACACTCTTGTCTTTATCATCATCGTCATAGTTTATCAAAAGTGTGCCAATTGGCAATATTATAGGGAAATAGAACACAAATGTCAAGTGTATTTAAGGTTAAAAGTGTAAACATTTTTCATATGTTCTTAGTGTGAAATCTAGCTCTATGTTTATATTTATTTTTTTTGTGTTAAAATACAATGTTACTTTGGTAATACAATGCCTGATAATAACATAATTAGACCCGGTGATAAGATTTATCGGCCGCGCCGCATTACGCTTTATCACTTAAGAAGGGCTTTAGGCGTATGGGCTGTTTTTAGCGCCGGATATGGCAATGTGGGTTCTTCCATATATTATGCTCTCGGCATCGTGGCATTGATGGCCGCGGGCGCCACTCCCTTTGCCCTTGGTATTGCCGGTTTGCTTTTTATTTTCACTGCCTTAACTTACGCCGAAGGCACGTCTCTTATTCCCGAGGCCGGAGGCTCGGCAAGCTTCGCCCGTCACGCTTTCGGCAATACGGCTGGTTTCGCTGCCGGCTGGGCGCTGATGTTAAGCTATATCGTTACCATCGCTATTTCCGCTTACACGATACCCCCTTACCTTGGTTATTTCTGGGAACCGTTAAAAGCCTCTCCCGTCATCGGTACGTTTACATCCATCGGCATCGTGTTCTTTTTAATGACCATTAATGTCATTGGTATTAAAGAAACCTCTTTTCTCAATATCGGCGTCACGATGGTGGATATCCTTACCCAGATATCTTTGGTGGTTATCGGTTTCATCACCCTCTTTAATCCGCAGGTGGTACTGCACCGCATTTTCGATAATTGGCCCTCGCCCGGCAATTTGATAACCGGCATCGCTTTAGCGACTATTGCCTATACAGGAATTGAGACGATGTCTCAAATGGCAGAGGAAACCAAAAAACCGGAGCGCAGCGTCCCCCGCGCGCTAATCTTGATGATTGTCGCTGTGCTGGTGGTCTTTGCTGGTATCTCTATCGTCTCGCTTTCAGCCATGCCCGCCAGTGAATTGGCTTCCACTTGGGCCCGCGACCCGGTGGCAGGTATCGCAAATTATATACCAATCCAGGTTATTCAAAACATTCTAAAACCATTAATTGCTGTTCTGGCGGCTACTATATTATTAATTGCCACCAACGCCGGCATCATCGGTTTATCTCGGCTGGCGTTCTCCCAGGGCACTCACGGCCTGGTGCCTCCGGCTTTTGGCCGGGTGCATCCGCGGTTTAAAACTCCCTATGTTTCCATTATAGTTTTTTGCCTGATTGCCATTGCCTTGCTGGTGCCGGGATTTTTTAAAATGGATATTTTTTCGGAAATGGGTGCCCTGTATGCCATCGGTTCACTGCTGGCTTTCATGTTTGCCCATATGTCAATTATTGCCTTGAGGGTAAAACAGCCGGACGAGCTTCGTTCCTTCAAGCTCCGGCCGAGTATTGATATCAAAGGATATAAGATTCCGCTGACGGCGATTATCGGCTTTTTGGCGACGGCCTCTATCTGGGTTTTCTTGCTTTTCCTCGAACCGTTTAGCCGTTGGATAGGCCTGAGTTGGATGGTTGGAGGTCTGTTAATTTATGGGTTGTCCAAACTATATCAATACTGGAAAAAGAAATCGGGGAAATTTGACATAAAGAGCCCCGATTAAACTGATTGACCTCATAAAACCCCTGCTTTATGGTATAATTTAGAGGTTTAGAGAAAATATATGTCTAATGTCTGGAATCCTAAACCTGGCAATAGAGTTTTTCGACCCAGGCGAGTTGCAGGCTTCCACTTAAAAAGAGTTCTCGGTGTTCCCGGACTATTCAGTGCCGGATATGGTGATGTTGGTTCTTCCATCTATTACGCTCTCGGTATCGTCGCGTTAGTTGCTTTGGGCGCTACTCCAATCGCCCTCGGTGCGGCAGGTGTAATCTACATCTTCAACGCCCTTACCTATGCCGAAGGCGGCGCCATGATTCCTGAAGCCGGTGGTTCGGCAAGTTTCGCCCGTCATGGTTTCAATAACACCATCGGTTTCATCGCCGGCTGGGCGCTGATGTTGAGCTATATCGTCACTATGGCGATATCGGCATATACAATCCCTCCATACCTTTCACATTTCTGGCCAGTTCTGCAAGACCACAATATAGGCACTCTCGTGGCAATGGGCATCATCGGATTTCTGATGCTTGTCAACATCCTTGGTATCAAAGAGTCAACCAGGCTCAATATTCTATTTATCTGTCTGGATATAGCTACACAGGTGGCTATTGTAGTAGTAGGTATTGTCCTGATATTAAGTGTTAATCCCGGGACGCTTATCCAAAATATGTTTGGTGCCGGCAACTGGCCGAGCACACCCAACTTAATCATGGGTATAGCTATCGCCGCTTTATGTTTTACCGGGGTGGAAACAGTCTCGCAACTGGCCGAAGAAACCCGTGAACCCGCCGAAAGAATACCCCATGCCTATATCTTGATGATTGTTGTCGTGCTGGTGCTTTTTGCGGGCATTTCGCTGGTAGCGCTTTCCGCGATGACCCCGCAGGAACTTGGCGATCCGGTCAACGGCTGGGCGCGCGACCCGATAGCCGGTATCGCGGCGCATTTGCCGTCGGAAACTCTAAGGAGCATCTTCGAGCCTCTGGTTTCCATACTGGCGGCAACTATTTTATTGACTGCCACTAATGCCGGCCTGCTGGGAATTTCACGCCTTACCTATAATATGTCGTCTCACAACCAGTTGCCGAAGTTTTTTGGTAAAATTCAGCCGCGTTTCCGCACACCATACATCGCCATCGCCATCTTTTGTGGCATCACCATTTTGTTACTACTGCCGGGTTTCACTAATCCCATCTTCTTTGAAGACCTCGGAGCGTTATATGTTTTTGGGTCACTCCTTTGTTTTGCTTTAGCTCATGCATCAATATTAGCCCTAAGAATAAGGAAGCCGGATTTGCCCCGCCCCTTTAAAATGGGCTGGAATATCCACATCAAAGGAAAGCAGTTGCCGGTTAGTGCCATTTTGGGGCTGATTACTACCTCTGGTATCTGGGGAGTGATTATGGTTACAAGACCTTTCAGCCGGTGGGCTGGTTTGGTTTGGATGGGTGGTGGTTTACTCATTTTTATTTTGTATAATTTATATCAGCGTCGCAAAGAAAAAACGGAATATTTCGGGTAGTAGCAAATCCATATCAGTGTCTAGGTATTGTAGTTTCTTGCCAATAGCGTTATAATTTCCTCTGTTAATTCGTTTTAGTTTAAGAAGGCGACGTGTTTAAAAAAATCCTCGTGCCGGTATCTGGAAAAACCACTGACGAAGAGACTATTAGGTTAGCCTGTCGGCTGGCTAAAAAAGATAAAGGTAAGGTTTTAGCGGTATCGGTAGTAGCGATTAAACGCACCTTGCCGATTGACGCAGAAATCGAATCGGAAATCAAAAAGGCCGAAGAAATTCTCGATAAGGCGGAAAACACCGCCGTAGAAGAGAATTTTGAAATCGAGACAGATGTCCTTCAGGCAAGAGAGGTAGGCCCCGCCATAATCGATGAAGCCCTGGAACGTAAGGTTAGCGTGATCCTCATGGGTATCGCCCACAAACAAAGTTTCGGGCAATTCAGTCTGGGCAATGTCGTGCCTTATGTTTTGAAAGATTCTCCCTGCCCGGTTATACTATATCAGCTATAATACATATATATTATTAGGTTTTTTTATATGAACATATTAATAATGGGATGCGGTAGGGTCGGCGCCAGGCTGGCTGCCATGCTTGATGAAAATGGTCATAAGGTAACCATCCTTGACACTGATACGTACAGCTTCCGGCGTCTTCCCGCCTCATTCAGTGGTACCGCGCTCTTCGGTAACGGCATTGATGAAGAGTCGCTGATAAAAGCCAGCATCGAAACAGCGGATGTTTTTGTGGCTGTGACCCAGGGCGATAACCGTAACGTTATGGCCTGCCAGATTGCCAAGCATATCTTCAACGTGCCCCGTGTTGTTTGCCGTATCTATGACCCCTTGCGCGAGGAGATGTACAGCGCTTTAGGTTTAGAAACGTTAAGCCCCACCAAGATAATCGGGGAATTGCTTAAAGAACAGATAGAAGGCAAATAATAATGTATATTATTATCGTTGGCGGCGGCCGCCTCGGCTATTACCTCATGAAAGCCCTGATTGAAGAAGGGCACGAGGTACTGGTGCTGGAAAAAGACGCCCGCGTCTGTAAAACAATCACCGATGAGTTAGGTAGCGTCTGCTTCCGCGGCGATGGCTGTGAAGCCTCCACTTTAGCCGAAGTAGGCACCGGCCGCGCCGATATGTTTGTGGCTGTCACCGGCGACGACGAAGATAATCTGGTTTCCTGTCAGGTCGCCAAGCACAAGCACAACGTGCCGCGCACTATCGCCCGCCTCCGCAACCCCAAGAATGCCGCCCTTTTTAAGAAGTTGGGCGTAGACGTTACGGTCAACAGCACCGATATTATTATTGAAGCCATCGAACACGAAGTACCCACCCACCCCGTAACACAATTGCTTAGCCTTGACGAGAAAGGGCTGATAATCGTTGATGTTAAAATACCCGCCAGGTCCACCCTTGTGGGTAAAATGGTTAAAGACTTGCCCCTCCCCGCCGAAAGCAAACTCGCCCTGATAATCCCCTCCAAAGGTTCGGCTCATGTTCCTGTAGCGCATACCATCCTTCAGCCCGGCGACCAGATTATCGCCATCACCCCCTCGCAGCATGGAGACGCACTAGAAAAACTGCTGCGCAGCACCTAGTTTTACTGAAAAACCTCTCCTTTTGCCCTGCCGTTCATATCGTTGCATCCGTTTATTTCTTAAAATTCGCCAAATGGCATACATTCGTGTTAAAGTAATTGTCAAAAATCCCCTCTCTTCGTTCGGAGCGGATGCATGGAAACAAGCCGTTTTAAAGTAAATTGGACGCTGGTCGCGCTGTTACTGGTCGTTATTATCATTACTGGCGTAATATTCATCGGCGTCAGGTGCCGCGGCACGCCGGTGGAAATCACTTTAACGCCGGAACCACAAATCGTTGGGACCATCTATGTTGGCGGCGCGGTAAATGCCCCCGGGCTGTACTCCATCTTTACCGGCGATACTTTCGATGACATTATTGCCGCGGCGGGCGGCTTGACCGACGGCGCGACCTTTAACGACGTTGACCTTATCGTCGGTGCGGCGGCAGAAGCCGTGACCCCCCAGAAGATAGATATCAACCGCGCTGAACTCTGGCTGCTGGAAGCTATCCCTGGCGTCGGCGAGGTTAAGGCGCAGGCGATTATCGATTACCGCAACGAGCACGGCTTTTTCCACGACATCTACGAACTGCTCAATATTCCCGGCTTCGGCGAGGTTACTCTGGAAAACATCAAGGACTTCATCACGGTGAACAGCTGATGCTAGTAAAAGGAGCTTATGATACTAATCTATCTTAGCTCTCTCTGGTTGCTAGGCACCTATGTCGGCACGCTTTTGAATCTGCCGCCGCTGTTTTTTCTTTTTAGTTCAATCCCTCTGCTAGGCCTCGTGTTTACCCGCCGTTACCGCAAAATGATATTCCTCGCCGCTTTAGGCATTGTCCTTTTCGTTGGCGCCGCCGTCTATACCTATTCCAGCCTTTACAGCGTTGACGATGATAATATCCGTTTCTATAACGATACCGGCGCTTTGGAGCTTAAGGGCGTTGTGTCAACGATGCCGGACGTCCGAGATATGTCCACCCGGCTGACTCTGGACGCGCAGGAAATAAAGCTGGAAGAAGACTGGCAGCCCGTTACCGGCAAGGTTTTGGTCACCGTGCCCCGCTATCCCGAATTCCAGTACGGCGATTTGGTTAGCATTACCGGCGAACTGCAAACGCCCCTGACCTATGACGACTTCGATTATCGCGGTTATCTGGAGCACAAGGGCATCTACGCTGTTGTCTATTACCCCAAAATCGAGTTTTTGAGTAGCGGTCACGGCGTGGCGCCGCTGGCATGGATTTATAATTTGAGAACCACTCTTTCGGAAAAGCTGGCGGAAATCCTCCCGGAGCCGCAGGCTTCGCTGGCGCAGGGGATTTTACTGGGGATGCGGGGCAACATTCCCGCCGATCTTAATGAAAACTTCACCCGCAGCGGCGCTGCCCATCTTTTAGCCATATCCGGCCAAAACCTGGCTATCATGGCTGGCATTTTATTGGCTATAGGCTTGTGGATTTTCGGCAGGAAGCGTTATCTCTACGTCTGGCTGGCTTTAGTTGTTATCTGGTTTTACACCGTCATCACCGGCATGGACCCGCCGGTGGTCCGCGGCGCTATCATGGCGAGTGTTTTTCTCCTCGCCGAGGTGCTGGGACGCCAGCGCAGTGGTTTTGCGGCGTTGATGTTTACGGCGGCGGTGATGGTGGCGGTCAATCCCTACATCCTCGGCGATGTTTCTTTCCAGCTAAGCTTCCTCGCCATGGTGGGATTGATTCTGGTGTATCCCATCTTCAAAGATTTAACCACGCGTTTGATTACTTCGCGCCTTAGCGCCGGGGGCTTTTTCTCCTCAACAATTACTATGGTGATTGATAGCTTTAGTATTACGCTGGCGTCCATCATTACTGTCTGGCCGGTCATCGCTTATTACTTCGGTATCTTTTCGTTCGCCGGGCCCCTCGCCACCTTTTTAATTACCCCAATTTTCCCCGTCATCGTTATTTTAGGGACTTTAGCGGCGCTGTTCGGGTTGGCGTCTATTGCCGTTGCCCAGTTCTTTGGCTGGCTGGTCTGGCCTTTCTTAACTTACATGATTGCCGTCGTTAACGGTTTGGGCTCGCCGTCATTTGCTTCGGTTGAAATCCAGTCACTTAATCCCTATATTATCCTCGTTTACTACATCGTCCTCGTCTTACTTATCTGGCTGCACAGCCGTTGGAGCAAGGTTCGCAACCTCTTCGCTGGTACTTCCGGCGTTATGCGGGCGGGTGTCAGTATCGCCGGCGGCTTTCGCGATAAGCTTAAGTGGGCGGTTATTCCTTTACTGGTAGTCGCCATCCTCGTTGCTTATACCGCCGCCACTTTGCCCGACGATAACCTGCGCGTTAGCTTTCTGGACGTAGGGCAGGGCGATGCTATCCTCATCCAAAAAGGGAACACCCAGATTCTGATTGACGGTGGCCCCAGCCCCCGCGATATCTCTTTAGAGTTGAGTAACCGGATACCTTTTTGGGACCGGAGCATCGACATTGCTATCTTGACCCATCCCCACCAGGACCACCTCGCCGGGCTGCTGGAAGTCCTGCGGCGTTATGACGTGGGGCAAGTGCTTTACTCCGCCACCACCAGCGAGACTCCGCTTTATAAAGAGTGGGTCAGGTTCATTGGGGAGGTGGAAGTTGAAGGAAAAGTTGCTATCTCTGGCCAGTGCATTGACTTGGGCGACGGTGTTTCCCTTGAGGTGCTCTGGCCTTCGCTTAATCCCATCACCGGCAGTGAATCGGACATGGACAACAACAGTGTGGTGGTGCTGCTTAAGAGCGGCGATATCTCCTTCCTCCTCACCGGCGATGCCCGTAGCGAGGCGGAATGGGAACTCATCCGCGCCCGGGCTAATATTCAAGGAACGGTCATTAAAGTTGGCCATCACGGCTCGTCCACCTCTACGATTCCTCAATTTCTAGCTGTGTGTAATCCGCAACTAGCTGTGATATCCGTTGGCGCTGGCAACAGCTATAACCTCCCCGATGAAGATGTTATCTTTAGATTGGAAGGGTGGGTAGGTATGGCTAACGTTTATCGCACTGACCTTTATGGCACTATTACTTTCATTACGGATGGGGAGAGGTTGTGGGTGGAAGTAGAGGATTAAGCTTTCCTCACCAACAAACAAATATTCCGCGAGAACATTCTTAAAGGGAACTTATACTTGTATTCCGGGAATATCTTGATAATTTGAAATCCAGCTTGGCGCACCAGTTTCTCTATCTCACCGTAGGTGAAAAGGTAATAGTAACGCTCAAGTTTTTCTTTACTCTTAAAGTTCCAGTAGACTATCGCGTTCTTTTTTTTAAACCAGTGCCGAGGCTGCCATCGGTTCCAAACGGTTATAAAAGCTTCCCCGCCCGGCTTTAACACCCGGTAAAGCTCTTTAAGCCCCGCCAGCCGCCCCGCCTTATTTTCAATATGGTGATATACCGCTATGGCTACCGCCCAGTCGAAAAAGTCATTGGGGTAGGGCATCTCCCGCGCGTCGGCTTCTTTTAGCTCCACTTTATACTGGTGCTTTTGCGCGTACTTGACCGCCAGCTTGAGCATCTCTTTTGAGTAGTCCACCCCATAAAGCTCGAACGAGTCTTTAAACGGCGGGAAGTCCGACCCGTGTGCGCAACCCACATTTAAGAGCTTGCCTTTGCCCCACCGCCCCGCCAGCTC